>CALICC010000359.1 GCA_938049325.1 uncultured Ilumatobacter sp.
CTACGGCCCGTCGGTCGAGAAGATGATCCTGATGGGCTACCTGCCCGCAGCGATGGCCGAACCGGGCACGAAGCTCCAGGTCATGTACATGAACGAGTACTTCCCGGTCACCGTCGTCGGCACCGACGGCCCCTTCGACCCATCTGATTCCCGACTGAAGGGCTGACATGTCGTCCTCACTCGTTCACTCGCAAGCTCGCTCTCTCCGTTCGGCCGAGTTCGTTCGAGCTCGCTGCGCTCGCGCTCAATCTTCAACTCGCTCACAGCAAGCTGCTCGGCTCGTGGTGAGGGGGGATCGCGGAGCGCCCCCCTCACACTCCCCCCACGGTGCTGATATCCCAGGTGCGTCCTGATGCGTGTCTTGGTGTGTGTGAAGCGGGTGCCGGCGCCGGGGGCGAAGATCAACATCACCGAGGATGGTCAGAGTGTTGATGCGACCAACCTCGGTCACACGATGTCGCCGCACGAGGAGTGCGCACTCGAGCTGGCCGTGCAGTTGGTGGAGACGCATGGTGGCGAGTCGCACGTGCTGACGCTCGGCACCTCCGAGGCCGACGAGCAGTGTCGCTGGGCGGCGTCGATCGGCATCAACAAGGCGACCTTGGTCGACGTCGACTCGATGGACTGGGACCCACAACGTACCGCTCGGGCGTTGACCGATTCGATCCGCTCGATCGAAGAAGCCGCTGGCGCGTTCGACGTGATCATCTTCGGCAACGAGTCGGCCGACACCGGCGGGTTCCAGGTCGGCATTCGAGTGTCGCGGGCGCTCGGTCGGCCGATGGTCAACGCGATCAAGGGCGTCGAGATCGCCGGCGATGTGCTCGAAGCTCGACGTGAGACCGACAACGGCTTCGAGGTCTACAAGCTGCCGATGCCGTGTGCGATCGGCGTGAAGGAAGGCATCACCTGGCCGCGCTACCCGACGATGCGCGGTCGGCTGGCGTCGAAGAAGCTCGCCGTCGACTCGGTGTCGTCCGACGCTGCGCCCGGCGGGCAGATGAAGGTTCGCCTCAACCGGCCTGAAGAGAAGGTGTCGGAGACGGTCGTCCTCGGCGAAGGCCCCGAAGCTGCCGCCAAGGCGGTCGACCTGTTGAAGGAACTCGGTCTCTGGCCTGAAGGTGCCTCCTCATGAGCATGCTCGCAACCATCCTCACGCGATCGCCGAAGACGGGCCGATCTGTCGGATCTGGTGGAGGCGTGCGATGAGCGTGCTCGTTGTTGTCGAACACGACCGTGGTCAGATGGCGGACGCGTCGCTCGAAGCGTTTGCGTTTGCTGCCGGCATTGCCGAGCAGCTCGGAGTGACGGTTGACGCCTTGCTGATCGGTGCCGACGCCGCATCGCTCGCCGACACATGCGCAGCGCACGGTGCGGCGACGGTGCATTACGTGGAAGACGCTGCGCTCGCCGACTATGGCCCCGACGCCTACGGGTCGACGGTTGCCGCGGCTGTTGGTGCATTGTCGCCGTCGGCCCTGGTCGCGTCGGGATCCGACCGCGGCAATGAGGTGCTCGCGTACGCGGCTGCCGAACTTGATCTGCCGTTCGTGGCGAATTGCCTCGAGGTCAAGACGGCCGACGATTGGGAGATGACTCGCGTGCAGTGGGGCGGCTCGCTGAACGAAGACGCACGGCTCACGTCGTCGATGCCGATCCTGTCGTCGGCTCCACACTCGATCGCCCCTGGCGACTCGACCGTGGGTGCCGTGGCCACCGTGAACACGCTCGACGTCGCGCTGCCCGAGTCGGCGACCGCCACGATGATCCAGGACCGGATCGTGCTGAGTGAAGGCGTCACGTTGGCGACCGCGCCGGTCGTGATCGGCGGCGGTCGAGGCGTTGGTTCGGCTGAAGGTTTCGACGTACTCGAAGCGCTGGCTGCGAAGCTCGGCGGTGTCGTGGGCTGCAGTCGCGCGGTGACCAACAACGGGTGGCGTCCGCATTCGGATCAGGTCGGCCAAACCGGGACGCGCATCGCGCCGCAGCTGTACATCGCGTGTGGCATCAGTGGTGCGATCCAGCACTGGGTCGGGGCGAAGGCGGCGAAGAAGATCCTGGCGATCAACACCGACCCGGCCGCGAACATGGTCGTCAAGGCGGACTACGCCATCATCGGCGACCTCTTCGAAGTCCTCCCCGCCATCACCGACGCCACCTGATGAGCGGGCGACGTACGCAGCCGCCAACTGACACACCCCGCTGACAGAGTGGTGTCAGACGTCGTGGCGCCGTTCGTGCCTCCCAACTCATATCGAGTACCGGAGGCGTCATGTCGGCCATTGTCAGCACCGAACCATCGAACCCAGCCCTTCTGCGATTGTGGCTCAGCGAATTCGATCGCCGCATCGATCGCCTGGTCGAGTCCTGTGAGGTCGGCCTTGTAGAGGCCGCGGTCCGAGCCCTTGATACGGGAGCGTCGCCGCAAGAGATCGTGACGCGGGTGCAGCTCACGTCCCGTCATCCGCTGGCGGGCGCGGTGGGAGTGAACGCAGTCGCTGCGGCCAGCCATCAAGTGGTTCTCGGAGCGAACGCCCGGCAGGAGATCCAGACGTTGGTCGTCGTCTGTCCGCTGGCGCTCGCTGGCGTCGGATGGCTCAGCCGCCTCGGTCGTCAAACAACTCCCAGTGGTGCCGTTGTCGGGGTGGCGATCGCTGCCCAAGAGGCACTCATGTCGGATTCGTGGTGGAGGTCGATCGTGCTGCGTTCGCGCCACGGCTCTCCGGCACGACTCGGGCCATCGCAAGGTAGCAATCGAGTAGCATGAGCGGTGTGAAGCTCAGTGTCAGCTTGTCCGACGACGATGTGGCCTACCTCGATTCGCTTGCCGAGTCCGACCGATACGACTCGCGTTCGGCGGTGCTGCAGCAGGCGGTCCGTTTGCTGCGAGCTTCCGAACTGGGTGACGCCTACGAGGCGGCTTGGAACGAATGGGACGAGTCGGGCGACGAAGCGTGGTGGAGTGCGACCGCTGCTGATGGGCTGACCTCGTGAGGCGCGGTGACATCGTGCTCGTCGACCTGGAGCCGGTTCGCGGGTCGGAGGCAAGCAAGCGTCGCCCCGCGATTCTCGTCAGCAACGATGGTGCGAATGATCGTGCAGCGGCACTCGGGCGAGGGGTTGTCGCGGTCGTACCAATGACCAGCAACGTCGCCCATGCGCTGCCGTTCCATGTGCTCATCAGCGTGTCGGAGTCCGGGTTGCGCCGCGACTCGAAGGCGCAGGCCGAACAGGTTCGATCGGTCGACGTCGGGCGACTGAGCGGGCCGGTGGGACGGGTGGGTGCGAGCGCGATGCTCGAAGTTGACGACGCTCTTCGCCTGCACCTGTCGCTCTGACGGCGTGCTCAGCTCTTGAGTTCGGCGGCGTCTTTCATGGCGTCTTCGCCCTTCTTCCACAAGTTGCCCTGCCACAGTTCGTCGAGGCCGGTCTCGCCACTCGCACCAACTGTCGTGAGGTAGTCGGCGTATGACGTCGGCTTGTGGCCGGTGATGTTGTAGAAATCCGGGCTGCACCGGCAGTAGAAGCCATTCGAGAGGTATTCGAAGAACTCGGCCCGAGTTGCGCCGAAGTCGTGCTCGAAGTCGATCATGCTCTGTGCCCGATACTCGATCTCCTTGCCCATCGCGGCGCCGAGGTCGGCGGCGATCTCAGCCATTGTCTGTGGCTCGGGACCCGTGATGTCGTAGAACTTGTTGCCGTGTCGATCTGGCCCTTCGGTCAGGATCACGGCGGCGGCCTCGGCGATGTCGCGAGTGGCGACGAACGAGTTGCGCGCGTCGCCGAGCGGGTTGCTGAACCAACCCTGCGCCGCGATGTTGTCGCAGTCGGTCTTCAGCAGGTGGTTCATGAAGAAGTTGTTCCGGAGCGCCGTGACGTTCAGGCCTTCGTCGATCAGCGCCTGCTCGCCCCACCAGTAGTGCTGGAGCATGAGCGGGATCCCGGCGCCATCGCGCGACGCATGCTTGGTCGCGTCGTACGACGCCGTGTTCGTGTCGGCGCCCATGCAGCTCACGCGCACGACGTGTTCGATCTGGTCGCGACGGCGACCGAGTTCTTTGCAGAACGCGAGATGTCCTTCGAGCATGGGGTCGAGCGACGCCGAGTACACGGCGGTCACTCCGTCGAGGGCATCGGCCCACGTGGTGTCGTCGTTGAGGTCGAAGTGGACCACCTCGGTTGCGCCGAGCTCGCGCAACATGTTGGTGTTCGTCGGGCTGAACGAACATGCCCGAACGGTGAACTCGGATTGCTTCGCGAGCAACGCAACGAGTTCCCTGCCGATGCGGCCGGAAGCCGAGGTGACGAGAACGATGGGCGCAGTCATGTTGATCTCCAGATCGGATACGAGCTCCGGACGAGCCAGTGCGACGACCGTAGTGGAGCACGGCAAACCCGAACGGGGCCATCGGGGGAGTTGGCCAATCGGGAATAGTGCCGCGCAGTTGAGAGTTACACCGGTTCCCCCCCCACAACAGGAGACAGGCAATGGCCACCATCGACCTCACGAGCACAGAATTCGAAAAGACAGTGACCGCAGACGGCATCGTGCTCGTCGACTTCTGGGCCGACTGGTGCGGACCCTGTAAGTCGTTCGCGCCGGTTTTCGAGGAGGCTTCGGAGAAGAACCCCGAGATCACCTTCGCGAAGATCGACACCGAAGCCGAGCAGGAGATCGCGGGCGCTCTCGAAATCCGTTCGATCCCAACCCTGATGATCTTCCGCGACGGCATCCAGCTGTTCTCGCAGCCCGGCGCACTGCCGGGCCACGCGCTCGATGACCTCATCGGCCAGGTCAAGGAACTCGACATGGACCAGGTCCGAGCCGAGATCGAAGCCGAAGTCAACGGTGAGTCGGGCGACGACCCGACCGCCGACGCGGACTGAACCGCACGTCGCGCGAGTCCACGCGCGAATCGGCGCCCGATCTGAGCTGCGCCCGGCACCACAAGTACTGTCGTGCCGGGCGGCAACAGCGAAGGAGTGCCATGGCAACGCTTGCCGAGATCTTGGAGCCATCGTCGATCGACTTCGACCGATTGCACGTCACCTACGGTCCGATGCTGCACATCGTCGAAGAGCTCATCGGCGTCGTGCCTGATTGCGACCCGTACCTCGAAATCTGGTCGCCCGGGTTCCGGACGTACAACCTGTTGGTCCCGAACTTCTTGAACCTTCCGGCATCGATCGTGGGGCGCACCGAGCTCAAAGCCCTCATGGGTCTGGCCATGTACACGTCGAGTCGCGCCGCGGGCTGCGCGTACTGCTCCGCGCACTGCTGTTCGTTCGCGATGCGGCGTGGCGCCTCGGACGGTGCGATCGACGGATCAGCGCGCACCGACGTCGAAGCAGCCGTCGTCGCGTTGGCCGAATCCGTGTCGACGGTGCCCGCAACGTTCGATCGGGCCCACTTCGACGAACTCGGCAAGTACCTACCGGCGGGTGACATCGAGTGGATCGCGATGTCGATCGCGATGATGGGTTTCCTCAACAAGGTGATGGACGCGTTGGGAATTCCCCTCGAGGCCGAAGCGATCAACGATGTCGCCGAACTGATCGAGCCGACGGGGTGGGCGGTCGGTCAGCATGCGTGGCGAAACGGCGACACCGGTGCAGCCATCAAGGCAGTCGTTCCCGTCGACTCGGTGCGGACGTCGGCGCGTGTCGTCCGACGCATTCCGGGTGCGGTCCGTCTCGAACGCGAGTGGATCGGCCACATCCCGAAGTCGGCCCCCGACGTTCGGCGGTTCATCCGCGAGACCTACGGGCTCGACGTCGCGGTGTTGTCGCGTCTTCACCACGGCCGTCCGATGCGTGCCCTTGCAGGAATGCTCGAACAGAATCTCGATCCGACGGTGTCCGTCCTCGGCATCGGGAACAAAGCGCTGGTCGGTCTCGTCTTCGCCAAGGCCGTCGGCAACGCTGAACTGATCGATCAGGCGCACGCGCTCGGTGCGGCCAACGACGTGGCGGCCAGCACGATCGAGGCCGCCCGCGAGTTTGCCGAGAGCGGGGACGACAGCGGGCTGTCAACTCTCGACGATCGAACGGCAGGGATCGTTCGCCTCGCCGCGGCGAGTTCACCGAGCCCTGCGGAGGTCACCGCCGAGGTTGCGGCCGATGCTGCGTCGGTGCTCTCCGAAGCCGAGATCGTCGAGCTCACCGTGTGGATCTCGGTCCAGCAGTTGCTCCACCGGCTGAGCCTCATGTTCGGCTGACTCGCCCCCCGTTCTGGTCCGCAGTCATTCCGGTCCAAGTCAGCGTCGGAATCCGACGTCATGGTGGACCAGAACCGCGTGGGTCGCGAGCGTTGAGTCGCTGCGCAGCGCGGCATGGGGAGAACTTCCCTTTGGCCACGCGCTGCGTCGCTCGTCGGTACGTTCGGACTCATGTTGAAACGAGCATCTGCGTTGGTTGTTGCCACCTCGGTACTGCTCGTCGGGTGCGGCGGCGAAGAGTTGGTGCCCGTCGCCGATGTGTCGCCCACGATCGGGCGGCTCTGCCGGCTTGCCGACGCCGATCTCATCGCGTTCGGAGCAAGAGCGCCCGACGCCGCGTCGGTGTCTGCCGTCAGCGGACGACTTCTCGACTTCATCAACGAACTTCCGAAGGCGAAGACCGAGTCAGGTGTGCCCAACGATGAGATCGGCAATGAGCTCCGCAGCCTGCGTGGCGGGCTGGCCGAGATCATCTCCGCGTACGAGCGGCGTGCCGCGCCCACCGACTCCGCACTGATCGAGGAGACCCTGCGCGCCACATTCGAGTCGGCCAACGCTGCCGCAGTGGAGTTCGGAGTGGAGCGCTGCCTCACCGACGAGGTCTTGAACGACGTCTTGTTGACGCAGTACGACGGTCTCGATGTCTTCCTCGAAGCGATCACGCCGACTGGTGACTACGACGTCGACTTCGCCGCGGCATGTGGCCGGTTTCGGACCGACGTCGCCGAGACACTCGCAAAGAACGCAACCGAACCCAACAGCCAGTTCTTGGTCTTCAAACGTGCGCGCGATGTGGTCAACCGCTTCAGAGCCGATGTCGAACGACTCCAACCGCCGGCCGGTGACGCTGAGAATCACAAGGCCCTCATCGCGGCGATGGAGACCTACACGAGCGCCGTTGGCGAGGTCGAAGGCGCACGGCTCAACTCCCAAGAAGCGCTCGACCGAGCAGTGATCGGCTTCGACAGGGCGGAAGCCGAGCTTGAACGGCTCATCGCCGTGATTTCGCCCGACTGCTGAAGCGTCGCGGGATTCGTCATCCGAAAGCCGCGCCTTCGTGTCACCCGTCGAGCGCGGCTCAGGCGTGTGAATCAACGAAGGAACAACCGCCTGTTCCGATCACACTCCCGGGAGACCTCATGTCACTCACGTCTGCTCGTTCCGCCGCGCTGCTCTGCTTCCTCGCGGTCTTCGCCTCCATGCTCACGGTGGCCGATGCCGCCTCCGCGGTGGAGCTCGGCAAACCACTTCCACCAGTCTTGGAGGTCGAAGGCGGGGAGTTGACCTGGACTCAACCGGGCAACGGCGTCGACATCGGCGGCCACAACGTGCACCGTGGCGACGGTTCGTACGTCACCACCGTGAACGGCGCCGACCGCTGGGATGCCGAAGGTGTGCTGGGCGAGTACTTCGTCACTGCCTTCGACAAGACACGGGGCGGAGCGATCATCAGTGATCGATCCAACCGAGTCGAGATCACCGCGACTGGATCTGAGGTGTCGCCTGATCCGGTGAGTCCGCCGGTGGGTGACCCGACCGATCCTGTCGACCCGAGTGGCGATGACCGTGATACGAACATCGGCCCGCCGCGACCAACCGATGTTCGGATTCGGTCCGGTCGTGTTGAGTGGGAGATGCCGGCGGGACCGTCATTCGTCTACCAGCTCACGACGAACAACAGCACCGACGATGACGGGCAACCGTGGACCCAGCGCGAAGTTCAGAACGACCCAGCACTGACCGTCACCGAGTTGGACGGTGGAGCGAAGCGCTTCTCCTACCCGGTCGATGGCTTCCGGGTGGGAACGACGTTCCGGGTCGAGGCGATTCATCCGTGGCAGATCGCCGTGACCGGCCCGCGCTCGGCCTCGTCTCGGTTCGCCACCGTTGCACCGACCGATTCGGGCAACGTCATTCCCGACTTCTTGGGCACCTTCGACGACAACGGCGACAGCTCGATCGACGGCGACTGGATCGGCAATCGTTCCGAGTGGAGCTCGACGCCACAGTTCGTCGACGACTTCGACGGAGCCGACCTGTCGACGCAGTGGTACAACGCTCCCGACGACGTCACGCCGGCATACAGCCGCGACCAACTCTTCGGGCGCGACAACGCGCAGGTGCGCGCCGGACGATTGGAGATGACGGTCGACAAGGAGACGAGCGAGTACTCGTACCTCAGCACCAGCAACAACCGCGGAGACGGGTATTCCATCGACGCGGCGAACGGCGTCTTTCTCGAGGCCTCGGTTCGCCTCGATGAGGCGGCGCCCGCCGACAACGCCTGGTGGGGCTTTTGGCTCATGACGCCCGGGAGGAACGCCGCCGGGATCGACAAGGCGTACGACGGCAACGCCGACACCGGCTCGGAGGTCGATCTGTTTGAGTTCGTTCCGGACCAGAGCAACGGATTCAACGCGGCCGTCTACCGGAGCATTCCGTCAAACGTCTGTGGCACGAGCGAACACCGCGAGTCGGTCCGCACGCCGGAGGATGGCGACTGCTTCAGCTTCGACTCGCCAACCGACATTCCGGGCGTCTCGGTCCCGAACTACATGGACGGCAATTACCACCGCATCGGGATGTACTACAGCCACGATCGCTATGCGTTCTATATCGACGACACCTTGATTTGGCAGGTGATCGATCCGGAGTTCATCACCAAGAACGCAAATCTCGGCATCCGATTGAGTTGGGAACTGCAGAACATCAACAACCCGTGGTCGCCTGCACTCGGCGGTGCCACGACCGACTCAGCTCGAGACGACGACCCGACCGTCTACGTCGACTGGGTCAAGGTCTGGGAGAAGACTGGCGGGTGCGATCTACCGGAGCCCGATCTGGAGCTCGGTTGAGCCCCGTCTCAGGGGAGTGGTCGCGAGCGGCGCTGGGATGTCATGCGCTGCGCCCGGCTGAGCAAACGTGAGACGACGGTCGCTGGCTCGGAACGCGTGTGGGCGAGCGCTGCTGCTTCTTCCGCCTCGGGATCATCCGTCCAGGCATCGCGGGTGAACTCGAGCAACGCGTCGATGTCGTTGCAAGCAGCTGACCGTTGGGCGTGCGCCGGGCGACCGGCGGGTTGAGCGAACTGGGCGGAGTAGCTCACGGAAAGTAACAATACGCATACTGTGTGACGAAATCGTGTGATTCTGATGGCACTTGTGTCAAGCCTGTGCCGCGGCTCGCATTGGTCCCGGGCGATCGTGCGGTCAGTTGATGACGCCTGCGGGCGACTCCAGCATGTCGCCGCCGAGTTCGCTGCTCATCCGTGCGGCCACGCGTAACTCGGGCATCTCATCAGGCGACGCGATCTGCATCAGCTTCGACACGTCGTCGATCACGATCCAGATCATGTCGCCGGCTTGGGCGACGTCCCCGCCGTCGTTCGCGTTGGTGAATCGGAAGTCGGTCGCGTCAACGTGTTTGCCGTCTGCCTCCAGGACGATGGCAGCGTCGAAGTTCTTGCGATCGAGTGGATCCGAGCCGGTGTTGAACGCTCCGATGATGAGCTGGTCGTCTGCTGGGTTGTACGTGACGCCTTCGTCCTCGTGTCGCCACCTGGCCTCGATGCCGTGCTCGACGTACGTACCCGGCTCATGGCCGTCGGTCCCGATCGCCTGGGGCTCCTCGCCGCGCAGCGCGGCCCACGTCTGGTTCCCGATGATGCCATCAGACAGGCAACCGTTCTGTGTCTGGTAGAGGCGAACGACTGTCTCCATCTCATCGTCGAATCGGCCGTCTTCCCAGTCGAGCGTCAGGTCGTTCAGGATCGCGGTTTCGAAGAGCAGGCTCTTTGCGTACTCGACCCATCCGTCGACGCTCTCGTCGCCGTTGCGCAGGGTTGGTTCTTGAGTCTCGTCAGTCATGAGGTCCACGATCGCGACGTGTTCGGTTCGCATGAACGACCAAAAGGGCAGAAAATCGTGCAAGCGGAACGATCGTTCGCCGTGTTTCGGAACGCGCGTTACTGTCCGGGCGGAGCGCACCGCCGATGCTGCGCCCCAGGGGAGGACTGGTGAGTACGTACACCGAGGTGGCTGACACCCTTGCAGCGCTGGCCGACTTGGCGCGCGAACGTCGTCCCGGCGACGAGGTGTTGGTCGACTTCATACAGCGCTACTACCGAGAGTTGCCTGACGAAGACGCTGATGATCGCCGGCTGGAGGATGCCTACGCCGCTGCGGTCACGCACCTCAACCTCGGCCGAACGCGCGCTCCGGGCGACGTGCTCGTTCGCGTCCTGTCGCCCAAGTCTGAACGCGACGGATGGCGTACGGAGCGCTCGGTGTTGATGTTCGTCACCGACGACATTCCCTTTCTCGTCGACACGGTCCGCATGGTGCTCGATCGGCACGACCTCGGCATCCATCTGCTGGTGCATCCGATGTTGCCGGTCGCTCGCAACGATCAGCACGAGGTGATCGGATTCGTCGACACCCAATCGGATCGCGCCAACCCCAGCGATGGGGTCGAAGCCTGGACGTTGATCGAACTCGATCGCTGTCAACCTGACGTCGAGGAACAACTTGCGGCCGACGTCACAGCTGCCATCGGCGAAGTGCTTCGCGTGGTCGAGGACTTCGAGCCGATGCGTGACCGGATGCGTTCCGTCGCCAACGGCGACCCCTTGCTCGCGTGGCTCGGCGATCAGCACTTCGTACTCCTCGGTGCCGCCTCCTACGACCGCACGATTGGTAACGACGGCTTCCCGGAACTCGCGTTGCGACCGGGTTCGGAACTCGGGGAGTACCGCCCCGATGCGCGCCTCGACGCAGCGCAGCCGTATCCGCCGTCGAAGGTCGGTGATGACGAAACCGTGATCGCCCGAACCGATGCGGTGGCCACCGTCCACCGCGCAGCCCGCATGACGTGTGTGTCGGTTCGTCCAGCGAGCGAAGGTGGGAGCATCGAGCATCGATTCATCGGCTTGCTCGGAAGTGGCGCGTATCGCGAGAGCGTCTTTGCGATTCCGACGGTCGGCGACCGAGCCCGCGAGGTGCTCGCATTGGCGACGGCGTCAGAGGTGAGTCACACCGGTCGCAACGTCAAGCACGTCGTGGAGACCTTGCCGAGAGAGGAGCTCTTCGAGCTCGGTTCCGACGCGTTGGCCCGGCTCGTCATCGACATCGTCGGTCTGCAGGAGCGCCGGATCGTTCGTGTCTTCGACGTGGCGGAGCCGGTGGGGCCGTGGACCACCGTGTTCGTCTACGTGCCTCGAGCGCGTTTCGAGCCGGACCTCGCCGAACGGATTCGTGGCTTGGTCGAACAGCACTACGACAGCGAGTCACGCGACCTGCACACGCTGCTCGGTGCCTCCTCGTTGGCCCGCATCACCATGACCGTTCGAGCTCGTGACGGCGTCGACCTGGACCGGCTCGCGTCCGACGTCGACGACATGTCGACGACGTGGGACGACCGTGCCGAGGCGGCGATCCGTCAATCGTTCGGCGACGTCGCCGGTCGCAAGATGTTCGCAGCCGTTCGCGCAGCGATTCCCGCCGACTATCGAGCGCGGGTCGATCCGGCGGTCGCGGACAGCGATCTCACGAAGGTGGCATCGCTCCTCGGTGCTGAGCCCGACTCAGAGGACTCGCTCGTCACCTCGTTCGGTCGAACCGTCGATGCGCCGCCGAGGCATTGGCGCTTTCGAGTCTTTCGGCGAGGGAGCGCCTCCACCATTGCCGAGCTGGTGCCAATGCTCGATCACCTCGGTCTCCACGCGATCGACGAACGGCCGTACGTCTTCGAGTGTCCCGGGGGCGACGTTCATCTCTACGACATCGGCGTTCGGATTGACGGCGGCTCCACGCTGCTCGAGGGACACGACGACACCCAGCAGCTCGAGGTGCAGCGTGCATTCGTCGGGCTGATCAACGGCACAGTCGAATCCGACGGGTTGAACCGACTGATCATTGCGGCAGGTCTCACCGGGCGGCAGGTCGCGGTGCTTCGGACGTATGCGCGCTACCTGCATCAGGCCGGCTTCCCGTTCAGTCGGTCGTACGTCGAAGAAGCCATCGTGCGACATGCCGATCTCGCGGCAGTGCTCGCTCAGATGTTCGATGCCCGGTTCGACCCCACGGCTGGTGACTTGTCGATCGTTCGTCTGGACCGTGCCGACGAGTTGCGTTCGCGAGCATTGAAATTGCTCGACGACATCCCGTCGCTCGACGACGATCGCATCTGTCGAGCGATCCTGGTGCTCATCGACGCGACCCTGCGAACGAACGCGTTCCGATCACGCCCGGACGGCACACTCGCCCCGGAGATCGCGGTCAAGCTGAACCCGCTCGCGATTCCGTTCCTTCCTCAACCACGCCCCATGTTCGAGATCTTCGTGTGCTCGCCATCGGTCGAAGGGGTGCACCTTCGCGGTGGGCGTGTCGCCCGTGGCGGGCTGCGATGGAGCGATCGGCCTGAAGACTTCCGGACCGAGGTGCTGGGGTTGGTCAAGGCACAGATGGTCAAGAACGCCGTGATCGTTCCTGTTGGAGCGAAAGGTGGATTCGTCATCAAGAACAGCACCGCCGATCCGGCTGATCGCGACGCAGTTCGCGCCGAAGGCGTCGACCGGTATCAACGCTTCATTCGTTCGCTGCTCGACGTCACCGACAACCTGGACGGCGCGACCGTCGTGCCCCCACCCGACTGCGTGATCTACGACGACGCCGACCCATATCTGGTCGTTGCTGCCGACAAGGGAACGGCAACCTTCAGCGACATCGCGAACGGACTCGCGCTCGACGCCGGGTTCTGGCTCGGTGATGCGTTCGCCTCAGGCGGCAGCGTCGGCTACGACCACAAGGCGATGGGCATCACCGCTCGTGGTGCGTGGGAGAGCGTGCGCCGCCACGTGCGGGTGCTGGGCAAAGACCTGGAGGTCGACGAACTCACCGTGGTCGGTGTCGGCGACATGTCGGGCGACGTCTTCGGAAACGGCATGTTGTTGTCGACCCATCTCAAGCTGCTCGCGGCGTTCGATCACCGTCATGTCTTCCTCGATCCCGATCCCGACCCGGCGGCATCGCACGCGGAGCGAGCCCGTCTCTTCGCGCTGCCCCGCTCGAGCTGGACTGACTACGACGAGGCACTCATCTCGTCCGGTGGTGGTGTGTTCTCACGTCGAGCGAAGTCGATTCCGATCACAGCGCAAGTGCGCTCGGCGCTCGGGATCGCCGACGACATCGAAGAGTTGCGGCCCGACGACCTGATCTCAGCGATCCTGCGCGCCCCGGTCGATCTGCTCTGGAACGGCGGCATCGGCACGTACGTCAAGTCGAGTGACGAATCGCACGATTCGGTGGGTGACCGCGCCAACGATTCACTGCGGATCGACGCTTCGGAACTGCGCTGCCGTGTGGTCGGTGAAGGCGGCAACCTCGGGCTCACGCAGCTTGCGCGCGTGGAGTACGCAGTTGGCGGCGGACTGATCTATGCAGATGCCATCGACAACTCCGCGGGCGTTGACTGCAGCGATCACGAAGTCAACATCAAGATCGCCGTCGACCAGCTCGTCCGCGACGGCGAACTCACGATGAAGCAGCGCAACGAGCTGCTCGCCGAGATGACTGACGAGGTGGCCGAGCTCGTGCTCGACAACAACCGTGCGCAGACGCTCGCGTTGATGATCGCCCGCCGTCAGGGACTGTCGATGGTGAACGTGCACGCGAGGTATCTCGAAGCACTCGAGTCGGATGGCGTGATCGACCGCGGCCTCGAGTACCTGCCGACCGACAAGCAGATCGCTGAGCGTCAAGCGCTCGGGAGTGGGCTACGCGCACCCGAGTTCGCCGTGATGATCGCCTACACGAAGAACATCGACACACAAGAGATCCTCGACTCTGATCTGCCCGAGTCGCCGGTACTCGAAGCCGACCTGCTGGCGTATTTCCCGTCAGCGCTTCGCGAGCGGTTCCCGACGGTGTTGCTCGATCATCGGCTTCGGCGTGAGATCATCGCCACCGGCCTCGTCAACAACATGGTCAACCTTGGTGGCATCTCGTTCGACCACCGCATGACCGA
>CALICC010000360.1 GCA_938049325.1 uncultured Ilumatobacter sp.
ATTTCGGGGCCGGCGCTGAGGAATGAGCGTCGCGCTCCTTCCAGATCGGTCGAATCTTCTGGCCAGAAGTAGGCATCGCCAATCAACTGGTCGAGGCGTCGCTTCACCGCGTCGAGATCGTCATAGGGCATGGTCAAACCATACGCGGGCGCCGCATGCCGCTGGGTTAGGTGACCGTCAACGTGGTGTAGATGATCTCGATCGCGGCGGCGAACTCCGGATGTCCTGGCAGATAGGGGGACGGGTCGGACATCACCGCAGTGCAGCTCCCCGAAGACACGAGCGACTCGATCAGATCGGCGCAGTGTCGCTCGACCCACAGATCGGTGCGTTGTGTGAAGACCACAACACCCCCGGGCCGGGTGACGCGAAGCAGTTCGGTGATCGAGGCCAGCGTGTCGGCGACATACGAGAACACGCCGACGCTCACGGTCGCGGCAAAGCGGTCGTCATCGAAGTCGAGTCGAGTGTTCAGGTCGAGGTGGTTCACCGATGTGTAGACCCCAAGCTCACGCGCAGCCGCGACGCTCGCCGGAGTGAAGTCTCCGCCCACGATGTGACGAACGCCTGCTGCTCGCAACGCGCTCCCGGCGCGCCCGGTGCCGCAGCCGGCGTCGAGCACCTCGTCGCCGTCTCCGACCAGCGCCGCCACTTGTGCCGCGACGACTTCGGGAGCTTCGTACCCCCAACTCGAGACATCCTGGTCGTAGTCAGCAGTCGCCCAGGCGTCGTAGTAGGCGGCGATTGCTTCAGGTGTTGCGTCGGATTCGCCGGCCAGTCCCTCGGTCACGCATCGATCATGGCGGGTGCCACTCGGCCGGAGCGAGTTCGCGTCGACGCGGAGGCTACGACGAGGGGGCGACGTAGTCGACCGACGGGATGGTGATGAAGATCGCCGTCGACCGCACGAACACTTTCGGCTCGCTGCTCTCGTTTGAGTCGTCGGGACCGGTGAGCTCGCCGCTCAGGAACATCTTGCGCCCCTCGATGCTGTCGACTCGGACCCGGCACTCGAGAGGCACGCCGAGCGGCGCCCCCGCTTCGTAGCGAACGGTGAGTGTGCCGGTGAAGGCCGGTTGCTCCGTCAGCGACAACAAGAAACCGAACACGTCGTCGAACAACGCCGAGACCAGGCCGCCGTGGCACCGGCCGGGCGCGCCTTCGTGGGCGGGACCGAACGTGATCTTGCCAACAGCCTCGTCACCGTGGCGGAACACTCGAACGCCGAGACCGAGCGGTGCGGCGTGCCCGGAAATCGGGCGATCACCGTGGGAGACCATCTCCTCGCCGTCGACCGGGCCAGGGCCCCAGTCGCCGCGAGGACGCTCGACCTCACGGAGCCGCGGCTCGCCGGAACGCAACTGGGCAGCAAAGCTCTCGAGAGCACGCGCCAGCTCCTCGAGCGTGGCGGGGTCGCCATCGTGGGCAGCGAACGCGTGGCCGAGGTCGCGGTAGGCCAGGCCGGCGGCCGCACGAGCGTGCGCGATGTCGACGGGGTGGTTCCCGGATTCGACGGTCACTCGACCGGGTTCAGGGCCGCATCGAGTGCGTTCGAGAGGGTGTTCCAGCTGAGCACCGCGCACTTGATGCGCACTGGGAACTTGACAACGCCCTGCAGCGCTTCGAGTTCACCGAGATCGACCTCGCTGTCGGCGTCTGCCATCTCGATGCCGTCGATACCCATCATCGTCTTGAAGCGGCGCATCACCGCGTTGATCTCACTCACGGGCTTACCCATGACGGCCTTCGTCATCATCGATGCCGACGATTGCGAGATCGAGCAACCCTGGCCACCGATCTTGATGTCGGTCACCACAGCGTCGTCGCCCGTCCCGTCAACGGTCAGGTAGACGGTGATCTCGTCGCCACACAGCGGGTTGTGTCCGTCGATCTTGACGGCAGGTGGCGTCTCGAGTTCACCTCGGTTGCGAGGCGTGCGGTAGTGATCGAGGATGATCTCGCGATAGAGGTCTTCGAGTCCGGGCATGTGGCTCTCTCGTCTCTGTATTCAGGTCTCGGAGGGTCAGAGACCGAAGATATCGGTTGCGCCGTCCAGGCCATCAGCCAGCGCGTCGATGTCGGATTCATCGTTGTACAGGTAGACGCTCGCACGAGTGGTCGCATTGACGCCAAGCGTCTTCATGAGCGGTTTGGCGCAGTGATGTCCGGCGCGGACGCAGACGTTCTTCTCGTCGAGCACCTGGCTCACGTCGTGCGGATGCAGATCGCGGAACGTGAAGCTGAAGACGCCGCCTCGGACTTCGACATTGTCGGGTCCGTAGATCGTTATGTCGTCACCGAAACGGTGGTTGAGCGTGTCGAGCGCATAGCGAGTGAGGGCCATCTCGTGCTGGCGAATGTTGGCCATCCCGATGTCTTCGAGGAACTCGACTGCCGCAGCGAGGCCGACCGCCTCGGTGATCGCCGGTGTGCCGGGCTCGAACTTCGCCGGGACCGGCGCGGTGGTGAAACCGTCGAACGTGACGGTGTCGATCATGTTGCCGCCGCCCATGAACGGAGGCATGGCATCGAGGATCTCCATCTTGCCCCAGAGCATCCCGATGCCGCTGGGACCGCACATCTTGTGGCTGGAGAACGCGACGAAGTCCGCGTTCCAGTCCTGGACGTCGGTGACGTTGTGTGGCACGAACTGGCACGCATCGACGATGGCGAGCGCGCCGGCAGCGTGGGCTGCCGCGCACAGCTTCTTCGTGGGTGGGATCGTGCCGAGCACGTTGCTCATTGCGGTAAATGACAGCACCTTTGCGCGGTCGAGGAGTTCGTCGAGATTGCTGAGGTCGAGCTGGCCGTCCGGGGTGAGGCCGATCCAACGGATCTCGATGCCGCGCTCCTGCGCCAGCATCTGCCAGGGCACGATGTTCGCGTGGTGCTCCATCTCGGTGAGCACGACGACATCGCCCGTTGCGAGATTCGCACGGCCCCAGGCCATCGCAACCAAGTTCATTGCTTCGCTGGCGTTCTTGGTGAACACCACTTCGTCGGCGGACGGCGCATTGACCAGCCGGGCGATCGCAGTGCGGCCAGCTTCGTATGCCTCGGTCGCTTCACCGGCCAGGCGGTAGGAGCTGCGATTGATCGGTGCGTACGAGGTCTCCATGAACGACGACATCGCGTCGATGACACGGCGCGGCTTTTGCGACGTGTTGCCCGAGTCGAGATAGACGAGACGCTCGCTGTCGATGGTGCGATCGGTGAGGAGTGGGAACTCCGAACGAATCTGTGCCACGTCGAACACGGTCAGCTCGTTGCCCCAGCCCGGAACGAGTCGTACCCGTCGCGTTCGAGCTGCTCTGCAAGCTCCATGCCGCCGCTCTGCACGATTCGGCCGTCGACCAAGATGTGGATGTGGTCGGGGGCCACTTCGTCGAGCAGACGTTGATAGTGAGTGATCAACACGACGCCCATCGTCGGACGCTCGGCGCGCACTTCGCGAATGCCCTGTGCGACGATGCGCAGCGCGTCGATGTCGAGTCCGGAGTCGGTTTCGTCGAGGATCGCGAGCTCGGGCTCGAGGATCGCCATCTGCATGATCTCGTTGCGCTTCTTCTCGCCACCCGAGAATCCTTCGTTCAGGTACCGGTCGACGAAGCTCGAGTCCATCCCGAGCCGCTTCATCCAGTCCATGGTCGCGAGGCGGAGTTCGAGGACGGAGAGGTCGATGCCCTTGCGTGCCGAGAGTGCCTGGCGCAGGAACTGGATGACCGACACCCCGGGGATTTCCTGCGGGTACTGGAATGCCAGGAACATGCCGGCCTTGGCTCGTTCGTCGACTGGCCACTCGGTGACGTCATCGCCGAGGAAGGTGACCGACCCGGCGGTGACCTCGTACTCGGAGGACCCCATCAACGTGGAGCCGAGTGTCGACTTGCCTGACCCGTTGGGGCCCATGATCGCGTGAACTTCGCCGGGGGCGACCGTGAGGTCGAGCCCTTTGAGGATCTCGCCGTGTTCGGACTCGGCGGGCTGTGCGTGGAGGCCGTCGACGCGGAAGAGAGGGTTCGTCACATCCGTGATTGTACGGCCGAAACCCGCGCCAGCCCTCGGTGACACATACGCATTGTGTCGCGGCTGAGGCCGAGCGCAGGAGTGCGTCTGCCAGGGCGTATCGTGGACCTTGATGGCAGATCGGGTCGAGCGTCTGACGAACCTGCTGGCGCTCCTCCTGGAGACCACTCGGAGCCTGTCGTTGAGTGACATCGCCCACGCGCTCGATGGGCAGTACCCCGAGCTCGAGAAGTCTCGTCGCACCGCCTTCGAACGTGACAAGGCAGCGCTGCGAGAGATCGGGGTCCCGATCTCGACCGAGGTGCGTCGAGGCGATGGACTCGCCGGACAGACGATGTACCGGATCGATCGATCGGCGTACGAACTCGACGATTTGGCGTTGGAAGCCGACGAAATGCGTGCGCTCCAAGTCGCGGTCGCAACGGTGCGCACCGACGCCGGTCACGACGCACTGCTCAAGTTGGGCGGCGCCGTCTCTGCTGAAGAGCGCCCACCGGTGTCCGCCGTGCTGCCGAGTCAGCAGCACTTGCCGGCTGTCAGAGCAGCGGTGTCGTCGCGGAGCCCGCTGACGTTCGAGTACCGCGGCGAGCGTCGCACCGTCGACCCGTGGGGTGTCTTGCTGCGCGGCGGCTTCTGGTACCTCGTCGGACACGACCATCTGCGCGATGCGAAGCGGACGTTCCGGATCGATCGGTTCGCGTCCGAGCCCACGGCGGGTCCACCCGCATCGTTCCACCGACCGGGTGACTTCGATCCGCGGTCGGCGTTCCCGGCCGACCCGAAACAGATCGGGCATGCGACCGACGACGCGATCGAAGCCACCGTCCGGATCGACGCGGTACGAGCTGCGGCGAGCGAACGTGAGCTCGGGGCCGATCGCGTCGTCGCGCGCCACGACGACGGGTCGATCGATGTCATGGTTCCAGCGACGAACTTCGACGCGTTCCGTTCGTGGGTGATCGGCCTGGTCGATCACGCGGTGGTGCTCGAACCGGCGGAAGTGCGCGAACAAATCGTTGCGTGGCTCGAAGGCGTTGCGGCGGGGAGCACAGGGTCATGAGCGCACCTCGTGTCGGACCGAGAAACGCCACCGATCGGTTGCGCCGGCTGCTGGTGATGTTGCCGTGGCTGATGGAGGAAGGCGAGGTGCCGCTGGCCGACGTGGCGACTCGTTTCGGAATGACCGAAGGTGAGGTCGTGAAGGACCTGGAGCTCGTGGCGATGTGCGGCTTGCCGCCCTACGTGGACGAGATGGTCGACGTGTTCGTCGACGACGGCATGGTCTTCGTCGGCGTCCCGAGACTCTTCACCCGCCCGCTGCGACTCACGGCGCCCGAAGGTTTCTCGCTGCTCGCGGCGGCTCGTGCAGCGATGGAACTGCCCGGTTCCGACCCGGATGGCCCGTTGGCCCGCGGCATGGCGAAACTCGCCGACACGCTCGGTCGCGCCGGACTGGGTTCGAACATTCGTCGAGCCGGAACCGACGAAGGCGACGAGTCAGGCGACGACACAGCCGGCGTGGTCGTCGACCTCGCTCGACCTCCGCTCACCGATGAGATCATCGAGGCGGTCGCTGGCGGCGTCGAGTTGAGCATCGCGTACTACTCGCCGCAACGAGGCGACACATCGGCGCGCACGATCGTGCCGCGCCACGTGTTCGCCGACTCGGGTAACTGGTACGTGTTGGCCGACGACGACAAGTCCAGCGAGCGCCGAACGTTTCGTATCGACCGGATCGAGTCGATCGAAGAAACGGGACGTCGAGATCCCATCGACGAGGTGGTCGAAGCACCACGTTCGTTCTTCGCCGATGCCGAGCTTCCCAACGCCACCTTGCGTCTCGCCCCCGCAGCTCAGTGGATCGTGGATCGATACCC
>CALICC010000361.1 GCA_938049325.1 uncultured Ilumatobacter sp.
TGAGCATCGGCGAGCCCGGCGGCGTCTTCGGACAAGTCGGCCGTCTTGGAGCTGAGCCCCGCAAGGCTTGTGATCACGCCGACGGTCTCGGGGTCCCAGACACGGACCTCGGCTTCCTCGACAAGGCCCGAGGATGCGAGGCGCGGCCGAAACCACAACAGGTTGTGTCCGAACCGGAGGGTGTTGCCGCCGCCGACGAGCGAGGTCGCAGCACCCGCGGCTGCGCCAAGAGGTCCGCCCGCGCTCATTCCGGGCGCGGGCTTGAAGAAGAACTTGCCTTCGGTGACGCCGACGTCGTAGCCGAGTTCGTCAGCCCGACCCTTCAGGAATTCCCAGTCGGTCTGCGCGACTTGGGCCATGTAGCGATGCGTGACGCCGGGGTCTTCGATCGTGCCGATCGCGAGGCCGGCGTCGCCAGCGACGCGGCGAGCGATGTCGCCGTCGGAGGAGTCGATGAAGGTCCGGCTGCGCCGTTGCTTCTGGAGTCGATGCGCGTGCTCGTAGCCGCGTACGACCGTGTACATCATCAAGTTGTCGTAGTCGCCTTCGATCGAGGTGATCTCGCCCGAGATCAACGTCGAGTTCGAGAGGGAGTCGGCAACTTCGACGCTCACCTTTGCTCCGATGTCGAGCCCCGACATCGCAAGCACGTCGCCGCCCGGGTCCATGAACGTCAGTTCGAACATGTCGGGACGGTGCAAGCTCGTGTCGACCACAGTTCGCACCAGCGCTCGTTTGAGGTCCTGACGCAGCTCCATCTGAGCAATACCGGCCTTGATGGTGGGGGTTGCCGCACCGGACTCGAGCGGCATGGTCATGGTCATGGCGCTGACTCGGCAAGTTGCTTGAGTTCGTCTGGAGCGGGGAGATACAGGGTGTCTCCCGGTCGGAGTCTGCCTGGGTCATCCAGCTGGTTGACCTTCGCGATCGCTCGCCATGCGTTGGGATCGCCGAACGCACCCGTCGCAATCGAAGCGAGGCTGTCGTCCGACGAGACGGTGTGTCGCCGTCGACCCGGCCGCCCGCCCGACGTCGGATTGGTCAGGGTCAACGTTTCCGGCTCTTCTTTGAGGGTCATCGTCACGAGTGCCACGAGCGGAATGCCCACCATCGACACTCGCTGGTAGCTGATGCTGAGCGATGACATCTTGGCCTCCATGTAGAAGCCGGCAGCGGGAGGGCCCCATTGCGCGATGAGCACGGGCATCTCGAGAACGTTCGGGTTGAGGATTCCCTTCTCGGCGTTGAGCCAACTCAACAAGACATCGCAGTACCGCTTCGTCTCGGGTCCGACGATGCGTGCGTTCGTGAACGTGAGTTTCGACGGGTTCGCGCCGCGGTTCTCCAGGCCGTTTCCCTCGGTCGTGATCGCTGCGGGGGTGGTTTTGCCGTCACCCCGCAGATTTCGTTTGACCATGAGCTTCTCGGGGTTGTGGTCGAACGTGACGAAATCGAAGGGTTTGTGCTTGTTGATGATCTTCAGAAAATCTCGCACGTGAGAAACCCTTCGTGAATGAGTTCGAGCGTTTCGAGGGCGACCATCTTGCCGCTCGCATTGAGCGTCGGGCCCGTCCAGGCTGCAGGCATCGCCTCCTCGAGCGTCCACGACGCGACTTCGTCCAAGTACGCATCCTTGAGCGTGATCGTTGCCGACGACGGTCCAGCGGGGATGCCCGAGACTCCAGGAACGTTCTCACCGAGAATCCACGGCGCAGCGACCGTGAGTTCCAACCAGCCCTTGGTCTTCGCCCAGTCGTCTCGGGCGATCGCTCTTTGGAGGACGACGTTCTGATAGTTGACGAACTTGGGAATCAGGTGGTTGGTGGTGTGTTCGCCCAACTCCTTGACCTTGTCGTACTCGAAGGCGACCTTGAGACCCTTACAGGTGCTCCATGATCCGAGTTCGAAGCCGTCGATGACGACGTCGAACCGCATGTCGAGGCCGAGCTTGTCGCTGTCAGTGAGCATTTTTCACTTGTCCTCGGTGAGGAATCCGATGTGGGCGAGCTCGAGCGTCTCGAGCGCGACTTTGCTCGTACCCGCATCGAAGGGAGTGATGCTCCACTTGACGGGCATCACGTTCTGCAGGTCCCATGACGCGATCTTCTGCATGGACGCGTCTTGGAGTTCGATCGAAGCGGACTGTGCTTCGTACTTGAACGAGTTGGAGTTGAGCCAGCCGCGGACCATGTCGGTGCCGGCAGCCTCGGCGGCCCGTTCCAGCTTGACGGTCGGGTACTTCGTAAGACCTGGACAGATCCATCGGTTGTTGTCACCGTCTCCGGTTCGGTGTTCGACCAGATCCCAGCTCACTTCGAGCCCCGAGGCCTTCGACCAGCTGTCGAGTTCGTACGAGTCGATGGTGACGACGAATCGCATCGCCAACCCGAGTGGAGTTTCAGAGCCAACTGGCATATGAGGGTCCTTTCAAGAGAGTGTTCAGCACACGTCAGCAAGAGAGCCGGCGCGTTCGCGGTCGATGAGGAGTTCACGTCGAAGGTCTCGCCGGAGCCGCCCGTAGAGGCGTCGGCTCAGGGCTTCGAGGTCGAGTTCGGAGATGTCTGCCACCGCAGCACCGAGGGCGTCAGCCGGGTCGCTCCCATCGTCGTCTACCTCGTGCTGGGGTGCCTGAGCCGGCGTGTCGGGTTCCTCGAACAGGGGTGCCGATGACATCTCGGGCGTCGGTACAACGTTAGGGAGCTCAGCGGCGGCGTCCGCTGCCGCAGGGGCCACCGAATCGTTGGTCCCTGATTGCTCATTCGCATCGACCGATCCAGGTTGGTCGGGAGCGTCGGCCTCGCCGCGCGGTGCATCAGAATCGGTCGGTGCTTCGGCCTCTTCATCACCTGATTCGCCTTCATCGGTTGCATCTGGCAACGCGCGGCGAACGGGCTCACGGTCGAACGGTCCGATCTCTGCCGTTCCGAGCACGATGCTCGCGTCCTTCTCCAGGCCGACGAAGTCGTCGTGCCGGGCATCCTCGAGTGGGTGCACCGATTCGACGACCTGGCGGATCGCCTCCAGATCTTCACTGCTGATCCGGATCACGTCCCGTAGAAAGTCGTCGACCGGCCGGTCGGTTGGTCGGTTGCGTAGCGCCTCGACCCGGCGCTCGGCGAGCTTGGTCTGTCGCAGCCGGGACTCAAGGCTCTTTCGCCTGCCCACGAGGCGTGCGCGCCAGTCGGCGACGTCCGAGTTCTGTGCGGAGTCGCTGATCATCTGTTCAACCTGGGCGTCGAAGTCCTCGCTCGCGGACACATGCGTCAAAGCTGTCGCCAGATCGACTTGTCGTTGACGGTTGACTGCGGTCCGTATCTCGCGGTCCCGGGTGCCTGCCAACGAGGCTTCCCGTTCGAGACGTGTCTGTTCCCGACGAGCTGGTCGGGAAGGTTGCGCGTCGGTTGCTCCATCAGCGAGGCCGGCGACGCGCGGGTACGGCTCGATGCCGGGTGGTACGGCGAACTGGAACGGCAACTCCTCGTCGAGCTGGTCGCGAAGCTGCTGGTGATCGTCGGGCGCGAGTGCCGCGCCACCGGCTTCTCGCCGACGCTGTTCCACCAACTCTCGGTATCGCTCGTCTCGAACGTGTTGGAGACGGCCAGCGTGCTCACGTTCGAACTGCGCTGCCCAGCGCTCACGCCTGACCACAGCGTTTTCGTCTTCCCCGCCGGTGCCATGATCGGCGTCGACGCTGACGTCGTGGGCAGCGTCGTAGTCCTCGGGCAACGCGCCATCGTGGTCGGCGTCGAAGGTTGGGTTCGGGGGTTCGGGGCGGTTCTGCCAGGCGTACGGGTCTTCGCCCGGAGCGAAGCGTTGGACGCCGGCTGGGGTCGCTGCGATCGGGCGGTCTTCGGTGCGGCGGATGAACGTCGGGGCGACCGGGTCGCCGGTGGCGAAGCTGCGCTGGACGTCACGCGCCTCGGCCTCGAGGGCTCGACCTTCGTCCGAGTCCTCGGCCGGCATGTCGCCACCGAGCTTGCGCTGTTGCGCGACGTGGGTGAGCTCGTGGGCGACGATGGCTTTTGCGGCAGGGGCGTCGACGGGGCCGACATCGCCGGCGAGATGGACGGCTCCGGACTCGGTGTACGCCATGGCGCCGAGTTCTGCGGCTCGCTCGTCGACGTCGCGTGACGTGACGATCGACGCATCGCCGACGTCGACACCCGTCGCATCGGCGACGGCACTCACCACATCAGCGGACGGCGAGGTGCGTTCCTCTCGCGGCCCGACTTCGGGCACGTAGCGGATCACGGCGAGGTTCTCATCGCTCGCCTCGGGTTGTCCAGCGGTCGGCTCATCTGGAGCATCGGTGCTGATGGCGTCGTCGTAGCTGCCACGCTGGCCGACGAGTCGCATGTTCGACGGTTCGGTCGGCGGCGGCTCGATGAAGCCGTCGTCGGCGGTCCAACTGATCGTCGTCACCGGTTCGACATGGAGCGGCTCGGGCGGCCTGAAGTCGACTTCGACATCGCTCCACACGAGCGGCGTGGTCGGTTCCCTTGCTTCTGGCGCCACCGGTGCCTTGCGGTGCACGATTTCGGGGAGTTCCCCTTGGTCGTGTACTTCCGGGATCGTCGGGGTCGGGACGACGGCTTCGACCTCGGCGATGTTCAGCAAGACGCCCGACGGGGCTGATGCTGCCGGGCGACGATGACGAACAGCGTGGAGCGACCGCCCGCCGGCGACATTGCGACCGAACGTGTCGCCATGAAACGTCAGCGGGGGAGGCGTGGTGGCGGCCACGTGCAACGGCTGCACCTTTGCCCAGTCGCCCCGTGGCGGGGGAGGTGCGGGAGTGGGCGGAGCAAACGCGGGCGGAGAATCGGTCGGTTCGGGTGCTGATGCGGGCGCGTCGAAGTCGACACCCGCCTCCTGATTCGGTGGGGTGGTCTTCGTCGTGGTCGGAGTCGTCGTCGACCGTCGGAAAGGCCAGCGCATTTCGTCAGCCGCTCACCAATTCGTTGATCTTGCCGATCTCGTCGATCATTCGAGCGCGGAACGGGTGCTCCATGTCGAGGATGGTGTCCATTGGCCAGTGCAGGTAGTAGGCGACGTACGCGACCTCTTCGAAGAGCTGGTCGGCCGCGTACGTCACGATTCCCCCGATGGATCGCCGGCGATGTCCACCGTGAACTCCGTATCGCAGTGCGGGCAACTCACCGCAGCCTGTGAGTGACCTTCTTGGTTGATTCGGCGATACAGATCCTGCAAGAACGCCAGGTCGGACGCGAAGAGACTCTCTACGACAAAGGTGTCGACCTCGGGGAGTGAGCCGAGCTTCGTGATGGTCTTCGTCAGCAGCAACACCGTCAGGTACGACGGGTTGTCGCGCACACGCTGATCGGACTGCGGGTAGATCTCGTCACGAGCTCGAGCGATCCGCATCGTGCCGGCGCGGTGCAACACGCCGCTGCCGTCGAGGTAGCCCCGCGGCAGCACGAAGTCGAATTCCGTTTGCAGCGTGTTTCCCGGCGGCTGCGTCGGGGGCGCATCGAGCGTCGACGACATCAGAGCACTCGCTGGATCGACTCGTAGGTGAGCTCCCACTCCTGCTGCATGACGTCGTTGCCGCCCGCACGCAGTGGACTGACGACGCACTTCGTGGGCCACGCGTTCTCGAGGTAGTAGCGGGCGACCGGCTTGTTGGTCGCGTCGTACATGACGAGCGAGCAGCTCTTGCGGGCCTGCTCCATCATGCCGGCCTGAGCGGCTTCGAGCCAGGAGTTCATCTCCAGGTTGGTGCCCATCGCCATCTTGAACTTCACGTTCGACTGGAGCTTCGCGTCGCCGACACACTTGACGATGCGGATGCCGTCGTCGGTCGACTCGCGGTGCTCGATCACGTTGATCTCGGTCGAGATGCCTTGGAGTTCGGAGAACGAAGCGATCTGGACACCGTCGATACTGATGCCGAATCGACTCGCTGCTACCGGTGATTCATTTGCCATGTTGGTCTTCCTCTCGTGGGTGTGGATGCGGGGTGTTCAGTGCGGCAGCGGTCATTCGTCGAGCCCGGCGCCACCGTTGAATTGGCTGATCCGGAAGACGACGAACTCGGCGGGCTTGACCGGAGCGATGCCGATCTCGACCGTGAGGATTCCGGCATCGCGGTTCTCGGGTGGGTTGTTCTCTTCATCGCACTTGACGAAGAACGCTTCGGCCTGCGTCCTGCCGAACAGTGCGCCGTCTCGCCACACCCGACGGAGGAACATCGTCACGGTGCGGGTCACCGCGTCCCAGAGCTTCGGATCATTCGGCTCGAAGACGACCCAGTTGGTGCCACCGAGAATCGACGACTCGACGAAGTTGAAGAGGCGCCGGATGTTCAGGTAGCGCCACTCGGGGTCGCTCGAGAGCGTGCGGGCTCCCCACACACGGATCCCCTGTCCGGGGAACGAGCGCAGGCAGTTGACGCCGTCGGGGTTGAGCTGGTCGTGCTCGCCTTTGGTCAGCTGGATTTCGAGTGAGAGTGCGCCACGGACGACTTCGTTGGCCGGAGCCTTGTGCACCCCACGCGTGTCGTCATTCCGCGCCCAGATGCCGGCGATGCTGCCCGACGGTGGGATGAAGATGCCCTTGCCGAGCACCGGATCCATGACCTTGACCCAGGGGTAGTACATAGCGGCGTACTTCGAGTCGTACCCGGTGACCTCGTTGCGCCAGGCCTTCACCTCTTGCGCATTGAGTCCCGACGGGGTGTCGAGAATCGCGACGCGGTTCGCCATCAGTTCGCAGTGAGCGATCATCGCCAACTGCACGGCCTTGACGCCTTCGATGTCGACGATGCCCTGCTGGTAGGCCGCCATCAGGTCGGGTACGGCCAGCATCGTGATCTCGTCGATGGCTTCGAGACCGGCGAATCCGGTGCGGTCGGCCGAGTCGCCGATGTAGTCGTTCGGTGCGACTTCGACCTTGACCGGCAGTGAGCCACCCGTCAGCTCGACCTTGACCCGTGCCGGCGCCGAGGCGCCGCGTGTCTCCTGGATCGAAATGAGCTTGGAGTCGGCTTTGACCTTGGTCGCCACGCTGTTCGGACCCTTGGACAACGTGACGTTGTCGAAGACCTCGTCCGGCTGTCCTGCGGCCTTGACGATGAGCTTGATCGTGTCGTCGCTCGGTTCGCTCGCGTCAGCGACCTCGACGGTGATTCGATCGCCGTCGGCGCCTGGCGCGAGGGCCTTCACCGTGAATGCGGGCCGGTCGCCTTCGGTCGCGGGGAGCGCCGCCGCGGCGTTGGGGAGTTCAGCCTCCCCTCCATCGTCGTTTGCCCCGATGCGCACGACGTACGCAACGCCGCCGCCTCCGAGGAAGTAGTTGTAGACGGCATGGGCGAGATACGTGCCCTCGACGAACCCGCCGAACGTCTTCGAGAACTGCGTCCAGTTCGTGACGAGAACCGGCTCGTTGATCGGACCTTCCTCTGCGAACCCGACGAACGCGGCGACGGCGGTGCCGACACCTTCGATCGGTTTTGATCCGGAGGAGACTTCCTCCATGTAGACACCTGGCGACAAGTAGGTCGGCACGTTTTCGATCCCTTCTGAGTGCGTGAATGTGAATCGGTAGACCTGTGAGACCAGGGGCCTCGTCGACCGTGCCTCCATGGTGACGACGCGGTGCCGCGTACGCAGGCGGCGCAGGGTCCGTCGTTCGGGCAGGTGGCTTTGCCCGAACGGACGGTCCTGACGGCGGTGGCTCGCGCGCAGGGCCTGCGAGAGAGTGGAACGGTGATCGAACACGCGGAGGCAGCACTCATCAGTTGGTTGTCCGACAGGCTCGACGTCAAAGATGCCGACGTCGGCTCGACGCGTCCCGACGGCGACTCACAATCGGGTGGAGCTCGGGCCAAGGCGGAGCTGCGGCTCTGGTACCTCGGTATCGCCGAACGCAACGAAGGTCGCACCGATGATCCGGTCGACGTTCGTGATGCGACGGGCCGAGTGGTCGAGCGTCAGCGGGCGACCCGATTGTTCGAGGTCGACTACTGGTGTGCGCTGTCGGGTGGTTCCACAGCCACGCATCGGGCGCTCGGTCAGCTCGTGCAGACGTTGGTCGACGAGGACGTGGTGCCCGGCGAACACGTTCCCGGCGAGCTCGCCGACCTCGGGGTACCGCTCGAGATCCGTATGTCCGACTCCCCGCGCCCTGCGCCCGACCATCTGGCGTCGGTACTCGGCGTCAGCGTGCAGATCGTGGTGCCTTTCCGGCCAACCGCCGAGCGCCTCATCGCGTCACCGGTCACCGATCTGCATCTCGATGTCGGCCCACCGCCGGAGCCCGTCGACTGGAACGCCGCGGTTGGCAATGAGTCGACCGATGACGTCTCCTCGGAGCCCAAGGTCTGGAAGAGCGTCCGGCGTACCGAGGCGATCGCTCGCCCAGCTCGGTCGACCGAAAAGGTGAACTGAGATGCCCCTCGCAGTTGGAGCTGGCGCCTCGCTGATGTGTTCGTTCGGCGCAGCGCCGGGCACGCTCAACGTCTTGCCCACCGGTCGAGTCACCGCCGATGGCGTTCCGATGGCCACGATCATGGATCATCAACCGAACGTCAACATCGCGCCGTTCGGGATGTGCATGAGCCCGAGCAATCCTCAGGTGGCTGCGGCCACGTCGGCGGCGATGGGTGTGTTGACCCCGCAGCCGTGTGTTCCTGTGACGGTGACGCCGTGGGCGCCTGGCGCGGTGCTGACGACCATCGGCGGCAAACCGGCACTCACGCAGCCCAGCACCTGCAATTGCATGTGGGCCGGCGTGATCACCGTCTCGAATCCGGGTACGGCGACGTGCCAGGTGACCTGACCGCGTGATCCGCTCGGAAGTTCGCCGTCAGATCACGCCCGCCCGCATCGCATATGCCACGGCGTGTGAGCGGTTGCGGAGGTGCAGCCGGCTGGTCAGATCGTGAATCACGTTCTTGATCGTCCGCTCGGAGTAGGCGAGTTCCGATGCGATGTCGGCAGTGTCGCAACCCTCGGCGAGCAGCCGCAGGATGTCGACCTCACGACCGGTAAACCCGCTCGGGCCGATACCCCGTGGCGCGAGTACCCCGTTCTGCAGTCGGCTCATCTGTTCGAGCAGTCGACCGAGCAGGTCGGGGGCCATGGATCCGTTGCCCTCGGCCGCTGCGACGACCGCAGCCGACAATCGCTCGGGAGTGGCCTCGCTCCGTCGGAGCAGCGCGCTCACGCCGAGCTCGACCGAGCGCATGAGTGCGCCGTCATCGATCGACGTGCAGACCGCGACCACCTTGTCGCAGCCCGTTCGTCGTTGGGCACGAATGGTCCGTGCGGCGTCGTCGTCGAGGGACTCCACCACCACGACGACGACGTCCGCCTCGTCGGCAAACGCTTCGTCGACGACCGTCGTTTCGGGGCGACCTCGCATCTGACTGGCAACTCCAGCCACGGTGATCGGATCGCTCCCACAAACATGTACTTGCTGCCGATGACTCATCGACTTCTCCCATTCGTCGGTGTTCGGTGTGCGGTGAATGACGGACCTCAGCGAGCAAACGCTGCGACCGATCGAGCGTCATCATGACGCTTTACGATTCATCGCTTCTGCGAATTTCGGTGAGGTTCGGTTCGACGATCGCTCGTCGCACCGAATCGCCACGGTGTTCACGTTGTCAGCGTGAGAACTCTCCTCACGCTGTGAGAAGAAATTCCGAGATCAGCATCGCGGGCGCCGCTTACAGTTCGCTTTCACGCGCTGTCGAGCTGACTCGCAAGCGCGTTGAACGACGAGCCATCGGCTGTCAGGAGGGATCGAGATGACCAGCGTTGACGTTCTCGGTCACGTCGTCGTCGACGACGGAACCGGAGGTCGCCCGGTGTCGGGCCGTCGCGCTCAGATTCTCGCGGTGCTGGCTGCGGCGGACGGTCGCTGGGTGTCGAGCGGCCAACTGGCGGAAGAAGTGTGGGGCGACGAGTTGGTGCGGTCAGGGGTCGTGCACACCAACGTGTCGCGATGTCGCTCACTGCTGGGCGACGCGGGCGACGACTTGCTGCAGAGCGAGGCTGGGCGATATCGACTGGCGCTCACCGCGCACACGTCCGACAAGGTTCGTTTCGAAGAAGGCTGGGCTCGAGTGATGGCGCTCGAAGCGGAGCAGTCTCTGGCACCCCTTCTGGTCGAAGCCGACGCGATCGCACGTCTCTGGCGCGGTCCTCCGTTCGCTGGCGTCGACGTCGCCGGTCGCGTCGAGCAGGTTGCGACGCGGCTCACTGGCGGATGGATTCGAGTGATCGAGACAGCGGCGAATGCTGCGATGGAGACCGACGAGTTGCACGCGTGGAGCGATCGCCTGGCCCTGGCGCTCGACACGGACCCGTGGAACGAACGAGTCGCGTGCTTGCTCTCGCGATGCCACCTGGTCCGAGGGGATCGCACGGAGGCATTGCGCGTCCTCAACCGATTCCGCTCGTCGTTGATCGAGGCCGGCTTGTCGGTCACGGGTGCCGTGCAGGAGCTGGAACGCGAGTTACTCGGTGCGTCGCCGTGGAACGAGCCCGCTCCGCCGCCGACACAGTCGTTCATCGGGCGCCAACGCCTCGCTGAGGCCGAGCAGATGATTCGTGAGCACCGGCACGCCGCAGCGCGCGACGCAGCGTTCGAGGCCATCAGTCCGACCGCCGGCGGTCTGACGCTCGCGGACCGAGCGCTCGGCTGGACCATCGTGGCGATGGCGTCGGACTCCCTCGGTGAACCGCTGCAGAGTCGCCGCGCCTCATGTAACGCAATCCGTCTCGCCGCCGAGTACGGCAGTTCGTCGACGTTTCGTTGGGCGCTCCAAGTGTCGCTGCGGTCGACCGTGCCAGGAGAACCCAACCGGGCGATCATCGACATCCTGTCGGCCTGTCCAGATGACCATCCTGACCGAGCGTGGATCGACTCGGCACTCGGCGGGCATCGCGCGATGTCGTACGAAGAAGACGCGCTCGCAGCAGCAAATGAAGACCTCGAGAAGGTGCTGCACCGGTGTCGACGCGCCGACGACGCAACCCTGCGGATGGCGCTGGAGGCGACGGTCCGCGCCCGGGCAGCGCATCCCGAAGCCGAGTACTCGCTCGCGTTGGCCGACGAGTGGGTCGACAGATGTCCGCCGGGAGAGCACGAACTCTCCTCGGCACTCATGCATCGGGTCAACCTCCAGATCAGCATGGGCAACCGAGACGCCGTCGAGGCGAGCGCGAATCAGCTCGCCGAGCTCGGGACGATGCTCGACTCGCTGGAACCACTCGCCGCCGCGTGGCAGGTGCGCGCGGCGGTATCGATGGCGAGCGGACGCCCGGACGATGCCGATGCGGAAATCGAAACCGGGAGTGCCATCGCTGCCGAGCACCCGATCCTGCAGGAAGTGTCGATGATCCAACGCTGGTGGTTGATGCTCGAGCAGGATCCGGAAGCAACCGTTCGGCTGATCGCCCCATTCGCCGAGCTGGGTGTTCGCCCCGGATACGAGGTGATGCTCGCCTACTCCCACCTTCGTGCTGGTGACCTGGAGCGAGCACAGCTTCCGCTCCGCGATTTCGTCGCACAAGATGGGCAGCGAATTCTCGGTCCGGCGCGAGGCGCCGTGTTGGCCGGGTTCGCCGAAATCGCGGTGGCGACGGGGGACCGGGACGCGGTTCGGGTGGTGCTCGCACAGCTGCTGCGTTTCGACGGCCAGTTGATCAACACGATCGGCCGTGGCTTCGTGATGGGTGCGGCCGCCCGCTTCATCGGGCTCTGCCAGGCAGCGCTCGATCAGCCGCGGATGGCGGCCGCGTCGTTCGAACGGGCGATCCGACTCGAGCATCGTTTCGGTGCGTCAGCGCTGGTGGCTGCGACCGAACGAGTCGCGGCGACTGCAGGTGTGGAGCTTCCTCGCGCGTCCCGCGCTGACTAATGCTTCCCTTTTGGGCGACCGAGAAAGCGTTCTCGGGAACCGGTCATTGCACTTCGACTCGTGGACCTCAAGCGGGTCTGATGCTTCCGTGATGGTATGGGAACCGCTGTTGCATTGACCGAGTCGTCTCTGGCCGTCGCCCCGGGTGCGTCCGTCACCACCGAGCTGCGCGTGAGAAACACCGGAACGGTCGTCGACCAATTCGCGTTCCAACCGCTGGGCGAGGCTGCCGCATGGATTCGAGTCGAACCGGCGACCGTGCGACTCTTTCCGGACACCGACGAGGTGGTGACCGTCTCGATTTCGCCACCTCGGGACTCGACGAGCAAGCCAGGAATTTCCCACTGGGCGGTCAAGGCCGTCCCGAATGAGCATCCGGCGGAGGCCGCCGTTGCCGAGGGCACAGTCGACGTTGAGGAGTTCGTCGAGTTCACGGCCGAGTTGCAACCGACGACCGGACACGGTCGGTTTGCCGGGCGATACGACGTGGCGATCGACAACCGTGGCAACGTCGCGCTCCCGGTTCGATTCGAAGGGACGACAGCGGAGCAGAGCCTCGAGTTCGACTTCAAGCCGACGACCGTGGAAACGGCTCCCGGCGAGGCGCACTTCGTGAAGCTCAAGGCTCGGCCTGACAAGCGGATGTGGCGCGGTCAGCCGAAGAGCCATGCGTTCCAGTTGCTCGTGGAGCCGCTGCTGGCGCAGGCCCCCGTCGCCGAACCGGTCGCCGCTGGTGCGCCGAGCGCACCCCCGCCTCCCGGGACGCCACCGGCACCCGGTGCCCCGCCACCGGCAGCGGCGCCGCCGCGAGCTGAGCCGATCGTTCTGACGGGCAACCTGCTGCAGGAGGCGATCATCCCGAAGTGGCTGTGGAAGGCGCTCGTACTGCTCTTCATGCTGCTCGCTGCGCTGTGGATCCTGTGGAAGACACTGGTCAAACCGTCGGTCGAGTCAGCGGCCCGTGCGATCGCCGTCGAGGAGGTCGAGGAGGTCGAAGAAGCACTTGCCGAGGTCGAGACAGAAGCCGAGGAGACCGCTGGAGAGGTCGAGGCGCTCGAGGAGGATGTTGCAGAGGTGGAAGAAGCGGTCGAGGCAGTGGAGGACGGCCCGGGCGATGGACCCGGAGACGGACCGGGCGAGGGCGGACCTCTCGACAGCGTCTTCAACGAGACGACGACGCCGTCGAACTTCCGCCTGTCGGTCACTGCCGATCCTGGTGGCGCTGGGAGCGACGCCGCAGCAGCGCTCGAGGCGAACACGACGTTTGCGCTGACCGACATCGTGCTGCAGAACCCTGATGGCGACAGCGGTGACATCGCGATCGAGATCTCGGGTGCGCCGATCATCGAGACATCACTGGAGAACTTCCGCACCCTCGACTTCCACTTCGTTGCGCCGTACGTGATCGACCCGACGACACCGCTGAGTATCTCGGTCGTGTGCGACGCCGCGCCAGTGCAGGCAGATGCGTGTAACGCCGCGGTCTCGTTCTCGGGTTACGAGACGGTGACCACACCCGCAGAAGGGGAATGATGTCGGCTCGACGGCGTGTGCTCAGCCTGGCGCTTGGGGTCGCGCTGCTGTTCTCGGCGACATCGACCTCCGGTTCGAGTCAGGCGCTGGGCGATATCGAGGAAGTCTGGCCGCGCGCCGTCGCCGATGGCGTCGAGTTCCTGCAACGGTCGCCAACGACGTCGCGGCGCGGCGGTGCGATCACGGCCATGGAGATCACGAGCGAGTCCGGCCAGTTCATCGACCGGCGAACACGAATTCAAGAACGCGTGAACGGTGTGGCGCCGGACCAGTTGCCCGGCGAATCGGTCGCTCTCAGCGGGAATGGGTGCACTGCCGTCTGGGTTCGCCCTCAATTCGGGGCGTCACTGTTGCCGTCGCAGCTGGTTGCCCAAGACATCTGCGCAGCGGGCAGCACCGAGCAGGTGTTGATCGACATCTTCGAGGGCGCCAACTCGGACTTCAACTTCATCAGCCGGCCGGCGGTGGACTTCTTTGGCCAGCGGGCGGCGGTGTCGACGCCATTGCGACTCCTGGTGGTCGATGTCGTTCCCGGTGGTGGGACCGTTCGGACGATGCCGATGCCCAACGGTCTCTCGCCTCGACCATCCATATTCAGCAGAGGGCCGATCGTCGACATGTCTGCTGACGGTCGCGTCGTGGCGGCCACGCTCCGGATTCCTGGCCAAGCGAACACCGAATCGATCTACAGCTGGAACGTCGATAGCCCGGCTCCTGTATACGAAGCCGGTCGAGCCGAGCACCCGTCGCTGTCGGGGGATGGTTCGTTCCTCGCATACACGTCGGAGAATCCGCCGAGTGCCCCGACGTCACCAGAACCCATCGTGCCGGAAGAGCCGGTCGTGGAGACCACGACGACCACCACAACGACAACGACCACCACGACGACGACGCTGCCTCCTGTCATCTTGCGCAAGCTGCAGCAAGTCGACCCGCAAACCTGGGTCTACGTCACCGCCCGAGGGGCCGGATCGCCAACCCTGCTCAGCGCTGCATCCCACACAGCGACCTTCCCGTCGATCTCCGAGGACGGCACGCAGGTCGCCTTTCGGCACCAGGAGCCGTGTCTGACGTTCTGTCCGCCGCCCGAGGCAAGCGTCGTTTCGTCGTCGACGCCGGGGTTGACTTCAGGCCGGTCCCCTGAGGTCATCGCAACCGGGGTGAACGCGGACTCGGTCGAGCTCTCGGGCAACGGGATTGTGGTTGCGTGGACGGCGCAACGAACCAGCGGCGTGGGCGTGTTCCGGCGCACCCGCGACGCCTCGTTCGAGGTCTCGAACGCAGACTTCGGAGCTGTGCTCATCGGTGCCTCCGTCGATCGAACGGTGACCGTCTCGAACACGGGGACGACATCGATTCTGCCGGCCACGATCACGACAACCGACCCTCGATTCAGCGTGACCGGGGGGACGTGCCAAACCGACACGCCGCTGGCGGTCGGAGCGTCGTTTGCCTGGATCGAACCGGGGACGAGTTGCACCATCAACGTCCGGCTGACCGGCGCGCCCGCCAGTGGTTCGATCTCCGCTGAGCTCGTCGTGGCGGAGTCGGGATTCGCGGCGCTCGGCGCCCGGGGCGTGTTGCGTGGTCGTATCGACGTCCCTCCAGACACCACGACCACGACAACGACGCTTCCTGACGACCTGACGATCCCCACGGCTCCGCCGACGCCGACCACGACGACGCCACCGCAGGTCGAGCTGACGGCGAACCCCAATCCGCTGGAGTTCGGGGACGTGTTCGTCGGCGTCCCAACCGATACACAAGACGTCACCGTCACGAACGGAGGCGACGCTGGCGGGCCGATCACCGTCACGGTGACCGGTGCTCACCCCGATGACTACGAGATCGTCTCCGCCGAAGGCTGCACGACGGCCGACCTGGCGCCGGGCGCGACATGCACCATCCGTGTGCGATTGCGAGCGACCGCCGCTGGTGGGCGGACGGCGACATTGAACATCTCGTCGGGCGCAGTCGCCGTCGCTGTGCCGATGACCGGCAATGCCACCTTCGATCCGATGCTGCGAGTGTCGCCGGTCGCCCTCACCGAGCGCGAGATCATGACGGTGTACGGCTCAGGCTTCCAGCCGGACGAGGTCGTTGCGCTCGTCGTCGATCCGATCGGCCTGCCGCTGCAGGCGACCGCTGGTTTTGACGGCACCTTCCAGTTCCAGGTGCCGCTCATCGGTCGCATCCCGCTCGGTGACTACACCTTGCGTAGCCTCACCGTGGCGGAGGTGTCACCCGAGGCGACGACACCGTTCGCTGTGGTGCTCGGAACCTTCGAGCCGCAAGGTGCGACCGGCCCGGCGTTCTCCGACAACCTCTTCGTGACTCGAAGCTGAGCGGTCGCGGTGCCGGCGCGTGGGCGTCGGTCAGATCGGGTTGCTCCAGACCAGAATGCCGCCGCCGAGATCCTCGACCTGAGCGAACCGAGCTTCGGCAGCGGCTCGTTGCGCCCGGCTGAGCCCGAGCACACTCACGTAGACATCGCACGTCTCGAGATCGTCGATGCCGGCAACCGCTGCGACGGGGGACGTGTACGCGCGTAAGGGCTCGGGTTGCCACCCGCAGACGAACTTGCCGTCGTTGCGCGCCGAGTTCACGAGAGCGGCAGCGTCGCGGATGGTCGGCTGTTGATCGATGATCGCGCTGGCACCGGGAACCAGCAGGGCAGCCAGGAGCGCACCAAGCGCGGGGCCCGAAAGGTGTGGTCGCGGCAGCACCGCCGTGCCGCGACCGGCGAGGTAGGCCAGGAGTGGTACGACCGACACGAAGAACCGGCCGTACAGATCCCGGGGCTGCACGACCAGCCAAAAGATCACGACCACACCGATGAACAGCGACGATGCGCTGACCAGCGCCAGCGCGTGGCGTCGTGATTGGCGGCCGATGGTCACCAGCCCGGCTGCGATCAAGAGCGCGATGACTCCGGCGATCGGCCACGTCCCGCCCAGGATGAGGCGGGTGAAGAACCGGGGGAACTCGCTGTTGTACAGCGAACCGCGGGCATCGGAGTTCTCGCGGATGTCGTCGAGGAGCGGGAAGTGGATCGCCACGGCGGTGAGCGCGGCGCCGACCCACGTGACGAGATGCTGCCAACGCAGCCGTCCGAGTACTGCCGAAGCGAGCGCGAGCATCGCGATCGTGACCGCCGCGTAGGCATGCGACGTGACCGCCACGACCATGCACGCCGCTTGCAGCACCAACCATCGGGTTCGAGGGTCGCTCCACGATCGATGGAGCGCGACGCCGGCGACCACAACCGCGGCGGTCGAGAGTGCGTACCCGCGCAACAGGCGGATCTGTCCGAAGAACACCGGATTGCCGATCAACACGACGGCGCTCACCATTGCGGCGCTCGCTGTACCGCGCCGCGCCGACCACCACACCGTGACACCGACCACGGTTGCTCCAGCTGCCAGCGGGCCGAGACGTTGAGCTGATTCACCGACGAGGCCAAGCCTCCATCCAATGGCCTGCGTGACCGAGAACATCTGGTGGTTGTTGAAGATCAACTGCGTGGTGAGCGCCTGGCGAACCGATCCGCCGTTGACGAAGTAGCCGTATGTGACCGCCTCGTCGTAGTTGAACGAACGGCCGATGTGAATCGCCCCCAACACGATCGTGATGAGTGCCGCACCGAGCGCGCCGATGACTGCGTGGCGATGGGAGAGTTCCTTTTGGGTGAATGGCGAAGTGGTGTCGCTCATTCGGTTGCATGTTCGGCCGAGACCAACGGGAGAATCTGTTCGGCGAGACGACGCGCCGTGAGTAGGCCCATCGAGGTGGCCGCGTCGAGCTCCTCGGGTGTGGTGGGCTTGGCGCTGACGATGCGCGCCAGGTCTCGATCGTTGATCAGCTGGTCGGGAACGACGCGAGCTCGCAGTGCAGCGGCGTCGCGCCAGGCGCGGAGGCGATCGAGGGACTTGTCGGTCGTCGCTCGAGCAACCAGTGCCCGCGGCGGTGCCACGGTCTCCGGCTCCGACAACTGGAGCGCGGCGAGGAGCGGGCTCACCTTCCGGCCATAGCCGGCACGGCGTTCGGAATGGGTGAAGGCGAGCACGTCGGTCGCTCGCGTCGTCGCGACGTACAGCAGACGGCCCTCCTCAGCGCGTTCGCTTGCGGTGGTTGCCGACTTGTGCGGGACCAGGCTGGTTTCGACGCCGGTGACGTAGACGGTGTGCCACTCCCGTCCTTTCGACGCGTGGAATGTGAGCAGCTCGACACCGTCGATCGAGCGGTCGTCGAAGGGATTCGTCGTCGCCGTCCAGCTTCGGAAGTCGGCGCCGTCACCCCTGGGGTGCTCGCGGAGAAACTCGAGAAGCACGGCAGCCACACGGCGTTCCGCGTCGACCACCGCCAACACCGAGGCTGCCTCGTTGATCTGGGACGCATGTGGAGCGACAAGCCGCAGCGACTGACGGTTTGCGGCGCTGCGGGCAGCATGTCGACGCTGCTCCAGCTCGGCGACGCGTGCTTGGGCCGTTTCGAGCGATGCGATGTCGTCGAGCGTGTCGTGAGCCCACGCCCGCAACGCGGACGGTGATGACAGCGAGGTGGCCTCGCGCAGTGCATGCTGCAGCGGCGAACCCGCAGCACTCGCCGAGCGGCGCACGCCGAGTCCGTGCGCCTCCAACGCATGAGCGAGGACCGACAGTTGAGCGTTCGTGCGAGCCAGCACCGCGACGTGGCCGCCACGCACGAGATTGGGGTCGCAGAGCGAGATCCGGCGGGCGACGTCGTCAGCTTCGTTCGACGCGTCGTCGTACGCGGTGAGCGTGACGACCCGACCGTCGTCGCGGGCGGACCGAATGTGAGCCTCGTGATCACTGGTCTCCAGGACGTGTGCCCCGGCGGCGACGATCTGGGGCGTACAGCGATGGTTGAGGGGGAGTCGGATGATCTCGACGCCCGGGAAGCGTTCCTCGACATCGACGAGGAGCGCGGGATCGGCGCCGTTGAATCCGTAGACCGCCTGCGCCGGATCGCCGACCAGAAACAGGTCGTCTCGCCCGGCTCGGAGCAGGTCGACGAGTTGGTGCTGCACCGGGTTGAGGTCTTGGGCCTCGTCGACCAGGAGATGTCGGAACCTCCACCGCAGCGTGTCGGCGAAGTCACCATCGCGCTCCGCCTCCGCGAGGACTCCCAGAAGCACGTCGTCGAAGTCGATGACGCCACGTTTGCGTTTGACGTCGCGGTACGCCGCAAACGTGCGCGCCATGACGTCGACACCCTTGTTCGGGCGGCGCCCGGCGCGCCGGGCCGCCGCCTCGTATCCCTCGGGTGCGATGCCACGTGCCATGGCCCACGAGATCTCGTCGTTCGCGATCTCGACGGCATTGCGGCCGCCGTCGACATCGAACTCCTTCGCGGCATCGCGCAACAGTCGTTTGCGATCAGCCACGATCGTCTTCGGGGCGCGGTCGGTGTCGGTCCAGCGCTGCTTGAGAATGCCGAGCATGACCGAGTGGAACGTTCCGGCCTCGACGCCGTCGCGTACGCCGAGGCGAGCGAGTCGACGTCGCAGTTCACCCGCGGCTTCGCGGGTGAACGTGAGCGCGAGGGTGTGGCGGGCGTCGGCGTCCTGTGTGGCGATGCGATAGGCGATGCGGCGCGTGAGCACGCGAGTCTTGCCGGATCCGGCACCGGCGATCACAGCCACCAGGTGGGAGTCGGAGGTGACCGCCGCGCGCTGGTCGGCATCGAGATCGGCCGTCAGTGCATCGGCGTCCAGAATCTCGTGCACGACGCCATCGTAGAGGTCGGGCCCGCGAAGCCGAGACCGTGCGTGACGTCGAGCCCGCACATAAGGCTCCGACCAGCAGTCGTCCACGAAGTACGTTGGAAAGATGCCGTATCCGAAGAAGCTGCTCAACCCGCACGAAGAGGTCGCTGTGGACCTTCACCCGCACTGGTGGCACTACGCCGAGCCGGTCGCGGCAATCGTCGGTGCCATCGCGGTGGGTGTGCTGACGCTTGTCCTCACCGACTCCGGCACCACTCCTCGGGCGATCCTGGGCTGGATCTCGCTCATCTTGCTGGTCGCGTCAATCGTCTGGCTCATCAGCCGGTACTTGAAGTGGGCCACGACGAACTTCGTCATCACCAGCGATCGCCTGATCTTCCGTTCGGGAGTGATCGCGAAGCAAGGTATCGAGATTCCGCTGGAGCGCGTGAACACCGTGCACTTCAGCCAGTCGATCTTCGAGCGGATGGTCGGCGCCGGCGATCTGATCATCGAGTCCGGCGGTGAGGACGGGCAGCAACGCTTCACCGACATTCGCAATCCCGATCGTGTACAGCGCGAGATCCACACGCAGATGGAGTCGAACGAGAAGCGTCGTTTCACGCTGCCGAACCAGACCGCAGACGTCGCCAGCCAACTTGAGATTCTCGAAGGCATGCTCGAGCGCGGCACGTTGACGCAAACGGAATTCGACGCTCAGAAGAACAAATTGCTCGGCGGCTGACCGGTCCGTCATGCGGATCGTCAGTCTCGTCCCATCGAGTACCGAAACGCTGTTGGCGCTCGGTGCTGACGTCATTGCGTGCACACGTTTCTGCGAGCAGCCGGACCTCGCCCATGTCGGCGGCACGAAGAACCCCGACGTGGCGGCGATTCTCGCCCTTGCTCCCGATCTGGTGGTGATGGATCGCGAGGAGAACCGCATCGAAGACCACGACGCCTTGTCCGCTGCCGGTCTCGACGTCTTCGTCAGCGATGTCACCGACGTCGACTCGGCGCTCGCGTTCGTCGACGAGATCGCAGCGCTCGTCGAACTGCCGGCTCCACCGGTCGCGGTGCTGCCGTCTGCTCCGGCGGAGTGCACGACCACGGCGTTCGTGCCGATCTGGCGGCGACCGTGGATGACCATCTCGAGCGCGACCTACGGCGCATCGGTTCTTCGATGCCTCGGCATCGACCTTGCTCCGATCGAGTCGTCCGACGCCTATCCGACAGTCAGTCCCGAGGAGATCACGGGGGCGCAACCCAGTCTGATCATCGTGCCGACGGAGCCATACGAGTTCAACGAAGATCACGTGGCCGAGCTGTCAGGTCTTGTTCCATCGGCGGAGGTCGTGCGCGTCGACGGCCAGGATCTGTTCTGGTGGGGCCAGCGAACCGTCGAGGCGGTTAGTCGTTTGGCGGTAGCACTCGGGCGCCCTGCGACGCCGTGACCGTCCAACCGTCGGTGACGGCACCCGGTTCGCACAACACGACAAGGCACCCGCCGAATCCGCCGCCGGTCATTCGCGCGCCGTAGACGCCCCCGGTGGTATTGAGCTCGTCGACGGCCTGGTCCATGAGGGCGGTCGACGTGTCGTAGTCGTCACGCAGGCTGGCGTGGCTCGCCACCAGAAGTTGTCCGGCCGCTGTGAAGTCGCCGGACTGGATCGCGCTGGCGAAGTCGAGCACTCGTTGGTTCTCGTTGACGACGTGGCGAGCGCGACGTCGCACCAGGTCATCGTCGATCGTCGCGACATCATCGAGCGTCGCAGTACGGAGCGGGCCGATCAGTTGCTCAGCTCGCGCGCACTCCTCGACTCGATCGGCGTAGGCAGAACCGAGCAGTGTCCGGTGTGCGACGAACCGCACCACGATGTCGACGCCGTCGGGAATCGGAATGTGCTGGACCGAGAGATCGCGGCAGTCGATCAGCGTGCCGTGACCCTTTCGAGCAGCGGCGATGCAGTACTGATCCATGATGCCGGTGGGGACGCCGGTGGCGGAATGCTCGGCCCGCTGAGTTGCCTGGGCGAGCTCCAACGGCGTGCCGTCGAACCCGAGCGCGAGGGCGATGACGCATTCGAGCGCGGCGCTCGACGACAAGCCAGCGCCGGCGGGGATGTTGGAAACGAGATGTCCTCTGAATCCTCGGGTTGCGCCAAGTTCTCTGGCCGTCCCGGCAACGAACGAACCCCACTGCGGGTCCGTCTCGGCCGGATTCGTGTCGATCGGGAGCGCGATGTCGAGCGCTCCGTCGGCGTCTGCTGACGTCAGTTGGATCGAATCCGCAGGGACGGCGGTCAACGTGGTCCCGCGGTCGATCGCCATCGGAAAGGCGAGGCCGCCGGTGTAGTCGGTGTGTTCCCCAATGAGGTTGACGCGTCCAGGTGCGTGGACCCGGAAGGTGCCGTCTGCATCAGTCACCGCGGAAAAGGTACAGCGTCCCGCGGCCGGTTCCGTCAACGTTGACGTTCGGACTGAATTCGCCGACTTGTTGGCATCGGTATCACCTCTGCCATGATCGACCGATGCCTCGAGCGACACTCCCCACTGGAATCGAACTGGAGTACGAAACGTTTGGTGATCCATCGGATCCGACGCTGCTGTTGGTCTGTGGCTACACGTCGCAGATGAACGGTTGGGATGCCGGACTCGCAGCGCAGTTCGTTGGCCAGGGATTGCACGTCGTGCGCTTCGACAATCGAGACGTGGGACTGTCGAGCAAGCTGCCCGGCGAGGTCAAGCCAATGAAGGTGTTGAGTGCGATGCTCGACGGCGGCGAGGTTCCCGAGGTGCCGTACACCCTGTCCGACATGGCCGCCGACGGCATCGGACTGCTCGATCACCTCGGCGTCGATCGAGCGCACATCGCAGGTGTCTCGATGGGAGGAATGATCGTGCAGACCATGGCGATCGACCACCCGACTCGTATTGCGAGCCTGACGTCGATCATGTCGAGCACCGGCGATCCGCGATCCGGAGCTCCGACTCCCGAAGCACGCGAGGCGCTCCTCGCGCCGCCACCCAGCGAACGCCAGGCGTATATCGACGGGTCGGTCCGAGCCGCCGTGTGGGCGTCGAAACGCTACGTCGACCTCGACGCGATGAAGCAGCGTGCAGCTGATGACTTCGATCGCTGCTTCTTTCCAGAAGGTGGAACCCGGCAACTCGCGGCGATCTACGCCAGCGGAGATCGCTCGGAGCGTCTCGCTGCGCTCGACGTACCCACGCTCGTGATCCACGGTCGAGACGACACGCTGATCACCCCGTCAGGTGGCGAGCACACCGCCGAAGTCATTCCCGGGTCGAAGCTGTTGCTGCTCGCGGACATGGGTCATGACCTCCCCAAGCCGCTCTGGCCGGTCTTTGCCGAGGCGATCGGTGGTCACATCCGCATCGTCGAAGCAGCGTCGTAGCCGACTCACTCACATACGTTCTCTCGGCCGCCTCGGTCGAATCCCTCACCGAAACGGAGACATCACCATGGCCGGACCACTCGCCGGACACCGCATCATCGAAATCGCTGGTATCGGGCCCGGACCCTTCGCCGCGATGTTGCTCGCAGACCTCGGCGCGGAGGTCATCCGCATCGAGCGTGCCGGATCGGTGCGCGGGCCGGCGCCCGACATGGCGAACGCTGACATCACGCTGCGCGGACGGCGCAACGTGGCGCTCGATCTCAAACATCCGGACGGCGTCGCGACGCTCCTGGATCTCGTCGAGGGCGCCGACGCGTTGATCGAGGGATTCCGGCCCGGGGTGATGGAGCGGCTCGGCGTCGGACCCGACGTCTGTCTCGAACGCAACCCGAAATTGGTCTTCGGGCGCATGACGGGATGGGGCCAAACCGGCCCGTACAGCCAAGCCGCAGGCCACGACATCAACTACATCTCACTCGCCGGAGCGTTGGCACACTTCGGGCGCAAGGGCGAAGCGCCGGTCCCGCCGCTCTCCATGGTCGGTGACTTCGGCGGTGGCGGCATGTTCCTCGCGCTCGGCGTCGTGGCCGCGCTGCTCGAATCCTCCAAGAGCGGCGAAGGCCAGATCGTCGACGCGGCCATGGTCGACGGTTCCGCGGTATTGATGTCGATGTTCTGGTCGTTCCGAGCCATGGGAATCTTCGACGAGAACGCTCGCGGATCGAACTTGCTCGACACCGGCGCGCACTTCTACGACGTCTACGAGTGCAGCGACGGCGAGTACATCTCAGTGGGCTCGATCGAGCCGCAGTTCTATGCCGAGTTGCTTCGTCTCACCGGTCTGTCGGAGGACGAGCAGTTCGCGAAGCAGATGGACAGCACCGAATGGGATTCGCTCAAGGAGCGACTCGAGGTCGTCTTCGCGACGAAGACCCGTGACGAGTGGTGCGCGCTCATGGAGCACACCGACGTGTGCTTTGCCCCAGTGCTGACCATGACCGAGGCCGCGGCGCACCCGCACAACATCGAGCGTGCGACGTTCGTCGAGGTCGACGGTGTCACTCAGCCTGCCCCGGCGCCGCGGTTCAGTCGTACCGAGAACACGATCGAGGGTGCTCCGGCATGGCCCGGCCAGCACACGCGTGACGTTCTTGCCGATTGGGGGGTCAGCAACGAACGCATCGCCGCGCTCGTCGAGTCCGGTGCGGTACGTCACGCTGAATGAACCTGTCGATCAACCTGTGCTCTCAGCTGCGAGACTGAGCGGATGGGAACCCTGGTCTGTCTGCACGCACATCCTGACGACGAAACGATTTCGACCGGCGGGACCATGGCGCGCGCTGCGGCCGAAGGTCATCGAGTCGTCCTGATCGTTGCAACGAACGGTGAGCACGGTGAAGTGCCCGACGATCTCGCGCCGGGTGAAACGCTCGCCGACCGCCGTCGCGCCGAGACCGACGCGTCGGCGAAGGTGCTTGGCATCGATCGAGTGGCATGGCTCGACTACACCGACTCGGGTATGACCGGTTGGGACGGCAACGACGACCCCGCTTCGTTCCACCGAGCTGATGTCGACGACGCGGCGCGGCGAGTCGAAGCGATTCTCCGCGAAGAACAGGCCGATGTCTTCACGATCTATGACTGGCACGGCACGTACGGTCATCCCGACCACGTCAAGGTGAACGTGGTCGGCGTCCGAGCCGCCGAGCTGGTCGACTGGCCGATGCGCACGATGGAGGCCACGGCGAACCGAGACGCAATGCTCGCGATGTTCGAAGCCGCAAAGTCTTCGGGGATCGACCTCGAAGCCCCCGACAACGAGAACGGCGATGAGTTCGACCCTGCCGGCCCGGCCGACGACGGCAATCCCTTCGGTGAGCCTGAAGCGGTGTTGACGCTGTCGGTCGACGTCAGCGATCGAACGCACCTCAAGCGCGACTCGATGCGTTGCCATCGCAGCCAGATCACCGATCAGTCGTTCTTCCTGGAGATGCCCGACGAGGTGTTCGCCATGGCATTCGGGCGCGAGTGGTTCATCGAACACGACCGACAGCCGCCGTACCGCGACGGTTGGATCTTCGATTGACTCACGGCTGCAGCGCGGGCCTCGTCCCGTACGTGACGCACGACCAGACATCTCGCCGCGGTGTCCCTCACCTGTGAGCAGTTTTGTTGCAAGATTGTCCAATGCGCTCTCGTAACGCCGCAGTGCTCGCGGTGCTGTCATTGGTGGTGCTCGGATGTGGTTCGGGCTCCGACGAGTCGGACCAAACGGTCCCGGTCGTGACGCTGATCACCACGACCACCCTTCCGGCACCGGAAACGACCGTGGACGACTCGGCCCCGGTCGACACGGACGCGGTCGAATCGGTCGCTCCGTCGGATTCGTCGCCGGAGCCGACGTCCACGACCGCGGCCGCCCCGGCAACGGACGGGTCCGTCGCCGAACCTGTCGAAACAGCACCACCGGTCGAAACCACCATCGCAACCACAACCACCGAGCCGGTCGAAAATCGCTTCACGCTGTCCACCGACGGCATCGGCACCACCTCGTTCGGGGCCGACCCCGACGGCACGGTCGCATTCGTCAGCACGTTCCTGGGTCCGCCGACCGCTGACACGGGCTGGGTCGATCCGTTCACCATCGGACCGTGCGGCGGAAGCCAACTGCGTCAGGTCAACTGGGGGAGCCTGCAACTCGAGTTCGGCGACGCATCGTCGATCACGCAGGGTCGTCCCCACTTCTACGCCTACACCTACGGAGTCGAAGGTTCGCCAGCCGCTGACCCCGCCGGTATCGAGACCACCGAGGGCATCACCGTCGGGTCGACGGTCGGTGCATTGATCGCCGCGTATCCCAACGTGCAGTTCATCCTCGGAGACGAGTTCATCTCCGACAACTTCATCATCAACGACAACCTGCGAGGTCGTCTCGGTGGACTCACCGATGCCGACTTGGTCCACGTGATCATCGGTGGGTTGCCCTGCGAAGGGTGACCGCCCGATCGCCACGCGAACTGACATGACCGGGCTTCACGATCTCCATTCGGGCGTCGGCTGGTTCCTCATCGTCTCGAATGCCTGCGTCGGGTTCTGGGCGCTCGCCGCCCAGCAGGTTCATTCCCTGCGGCACCGGACGCTGTGGTGGGCAACCGCGGTCGCGCAGGTGTCGACGATGGTGGTCGCCGCCATCGGCGCCGCGATCGTGCAGCAGAACGACATCGAGCTCGACTCGTTTCATGCGCTCTACGGATTCAGCACGATCATCGCGGTGGCCATCCTCTACAGCTACCGCTCGAGTCCGTTCATCTCCGACAAGGTTCACCTGCTCTACGGGTGTGGCGGGCTGTTCATTGCGGGGCTCGGCATACGCGCACTGTTTCTCAACACGCCCGTCGGCTGACGGAGCGGTGCTCGCCGCAACGATGCGCGACTACCCGACAGCGGTGGGAAGGTGACGGGGATCGAGGCCCAGTTCTGAGATCCCTCGATCGCAGGCAAAACGATCGGTCATGCCGGCCACGTACGCAACAGCGGCGCGCACCGCCTCGGTGGAGCCAGCCTCGACCATCTCGATCGGAAGACCGGGATCGAGCACGGCCCGAGCGGTCGCCGGGGGCACGATATGAGGCCGATCCGCATAGTGCTCGACGAGTGCTCGCAGCAGTGAGATGACCGCGTCAGCCTGTTTCGTGCTCGCTGGGCGCAGGTAAATGTTCTCGTAGTTGAACGACCTGAACACGGCGAGCGCTTCGGCGATGTCGGGGGTCATGCCGATCTTGCCCGTGCGCATCGTTGCGGTGACCATCGCCCGCACGAATGTGCCGAGCTGCGCAGACCGACCGACACCGCACCGGTCGGCCACGATCGGCGGCAGCATGTCGGCGCTGATGATCCCGGAGGCCACGGCGTCCTCGAAGTCGTGACATACGTAGGCGATGCGGTCGGCCCACGAAACGACCTCGCCTTCGGGCGTTTGTGGTGCGGGGAGACTCCACGAGTGGTGGCGGATCCCGTCGAGGGTTTCGGCGCACAGGTTGAGTGGTTGCAGCGTCACGTCGGCGCCCCAGGGCGCGTGATCGAATCCTTCTTCGAGGAATGGCGACAACGCGTCTTCGCTGGCGTGACCGCCGGGGCCATGACCGCAGTCGTGGCCGATTGCCATGGCCTCGACGAGTGGCACGTTGAGGCTCAAAGCCTGCGCAATCGAACGCGCCACCTGGGCGACTTCGAGCGCGTGCGTCATCCGATTGCGCTGGTGGTCGCCGGGGAAGACGAAGACCTGCGTCTTGCCGGCAAGACGGCGAAACGAGGTGTCGTGCAGGATGCGGTCGCGGTCGCGTTCGAAACAGGTGCGGTACGGGTCGGGTTCTTCGTCGATGGCCCGTTTGCCCGCCCCGACGGACCGGGTCGCGTTGGTCGCAAGGAGCTCGTGTTCACGCTCCTCGCGAGCCCGGCGGTCGAGGATCTGCCCCTCCCCGATGGTGGCGGTGGAGTCGGCGTGGGCGACCACGATGTCGTCGTTGGCGTGTCCGGCCATCGTCGAGGCCCAGCGGTCGGCACGTTCGAGCGAATCGTCGACAAAGGGCAGGTCATCCACGTCGCCAATCGTACGAGCGAGACCACTGTCCTCACGCCATCACCACGAACGCGTGAGGATCTTGCGCCTCAGCGACGCAAGATCCTCAC
>CALICC010000362.1 GCA_938049325.1 uncultured Ilumatobacter sp.
CGAGGGACCTTCGACCCTGCCCAAAACCCTGGCCACGGCGCTGAATGGAGGTATGGAACGCGATGTGGGTCCAGCCGCCCCAGTCCAACGCCCAGAACGCGACGCCCGGTGGGTTGTCGGCGTCGACGGGTCGGAGTGCAGCCGACACGCTGCTCTGTGGGCGATGGCCCAAGCTGCGGGGCGGGCAAGCGAAGTTCAACTCGCTACGTCGTGGAACGTTCCGATCGCGCCCATGGTGTCGCCGGTCAGCTCGCTGGCCACCAGTGCGTCAATCGACGGGCATGCAGCAGCCGCGCAAGCGACCGTCGATCAGCTCGCCGACAGCCTTGCACCGTCGTTCGACGGCACGGTGACGCGCAGCGTCAGCCAGGGAGGCGCAGCACCATTGCTCCTCGATGCCGCCGGCGGCAGTTCGTTGCTCGTGGTCGGTTCGCGAGGCCGCGGCGGTTTTGCCCGACTGTTGCTCGGCTCGACGAGCATGCAGTGCGCCACCCATTCACAGACGCCGGTTGCGGTGATTCCTCGCACCGCGCCGATCTCGCCAGTGACCACGATCGTCGTGGCGGTGGACGGATCCGCGAACTCGGCGGCTGCGCTCACCTGGGCCATCGAGTTCGCCGCTCCGGGCTCGATCATCGACTGCGTCTCAGTGTTCGACACCACACCGATCACGGTGGGCGCCGATCAGTTCTTCGTTCCAGACACCAGCGAGCTTGCGCAGGAACACTTCGAACACTTGGTGGAACGCATCGTCCAGCAGGCGAACCGCGACGACGTCGAGGTCAGGCCCACGTTCGTCGAAGGACATCCGCGGAAGGTCCTCGCCGAATTCGCCGCCACCCGCGATCTCCTCGTGGTCGGAGCGCGAGGTCTCGGCGCGATCGGCTCCGCCATCCTCGGCTCCGCGTCGACATGGCTCCTCCACCACGCAACCCGTCCCATCGTGGTCACTCCCCGACCTGCCGACGCAACGGACCATGGTTTCGATGGCAACAACGCGGACGGCGAAGACTGAACCGATGATCAACATCTTTCTGCTCGACGACCACGAAGTCGTCCGACAGGGTGTCAAGGCGGCACTCGAAGCCGAGCACGACATGACCGTGGTCGGCGAGGCGAGCGGCGCAGGCCATGCACTCGACGCCGTTCGCTCGTGCCGGCCCGATGTTGCCGTGCTGGATGTTCGCCTGGGCGACGGCAACGGCATCGACGTGTGTCGCGAGATCACGTCGGAGTTCCCCTCGGTGAAGTCACTGATCCTCACATCGTTCGACAGCGACCGTGCTGTGGTCGATGCCGGGCTGGCGGGCGCGGCAGGGTTCGTGCTGAAACAGATCCGCAGCACTGAACTCATCAACGCCATTCGCCACGTCGCCGCTGGTCGTCAGATTCTCGACGACGCAGAGGTGCGCATGGCGATGCGACGACTACGCGAAAGCGAGGAAGGACGCCTCTTCGATCTCACACCCCAGGAGCAGCGCATCTTCGACTACATCGGCGAGGGAATGACGAACCGCCAGATCGCAACCGAGATGTATCTCGCCGAGAAGACCGTGAAGAACTACGTGTCCAATCTGCTCACCAAACTCGGCATGTCTCGCCGGACCGAGGCCGCCGCGTTGTCGGCCCGCCTCGAAGAACGCAAGCACCACGACGACTGACCGCCGAGCGGCACCCCGGTCAGACCGGCAGTCGCCACGCCAGCTCGGTGCCCGATGGTTCGACAGGTGACACCGAGCACGACCCGCCGAGTTCGGCAGCGCGCCACATGACATTCGAGAGCCCACCCAGAGGCTTGGGCGCCTCGCCGATGCCGCGGCCGTTGTCGCGCACGACGAGGTCGATGGCGTGCCGGCTTCTCGTGACCCGGATCGTCGCGTCCGTGGCGTCTGCATGGCGAGCGACGTTCGACAACGCCTCGATCACCGTTGCAACCAACTGCTCTCCGACGAATTCGGGGAGGTCCTCGAGCGAACCGTCGACGACCAGATCGGGGGTGAATCCAAGGTGGCGTGAGCGCTCGTCGACAACGCTGTGCAAATAGCTGGACAGGCTCCGTGTCGCGTCGTGGCCTCCCAGACCGAAGATGGCCGAGCGGACCGCACGCACGGTCTCATCGAGTTCGTCGGTGACCGCAACGACTCGGTCGCGAGCAACCGACGATTCGATCAGATTGGTCACCGACTGCAGCGACATCCCGGCGGCGAACAGCCGCTGGATCACGAGATCGTGCAGGTCGGAGGCGATGCGTTCTCGTTCCTCGTGCAGCAGAAGTCGCGCCTGTGTTTCTCGACGTTCGGTGACGTCTCTGACCGCGGCGATCGTCTGCACCTCTCCGCCGATGGTGATCGGGCTGAGGCTGATCTCGACGGGGAACATGTCGCCGTCGCGGTGCTGTGCGAAGAGTCGCAGATCGGTTCCCATCGGTCGACGCTGTGGATCGACGGCATACGTTTGACGGTGGCCGGCGTGACGTGCGCGCAGTTCGTCGGGAACCAATTCGTCGACGCGACGATCGACGAGACCCTTGGGACCGGACGTTTCATAGCCGAACATGATCGCTGCTGACTTGTTCGCGAGCGCGATCCGACCGTCGGCATCGACGAGCATGAAGCCGTCCGGCGATCCGTCGAGCAGACGAATCGCCAGTTCGTTGTCCTGAGGCGAGGAGTTTGTATCGATCACTGGATGCTACGCATCCATGGCCGGCGCGTGATCGAGGCGCCCAGACGCGTTGTCATGTGAACCCCTTTCGTCGTTGTCGTGACCCCATTGTCCACGGGCGCAACAGGCGCGACTAGGGCCCGAGGTCCTGAGGTCCGCGCTCTTGCTCGATAAGGAACGGTCCAGCGTGCACGACGAAATCAGGGCCTTCGGCCCTGCCAACAGCTCGTCGACGGACGCACGATGAACTCATGACCACCGACAACGAATTGGATCGATGAGCATGGACGCGCAGCAGTTCGCCGACGCATTCTCGGTGACTCTGATCGCCGGGCTCCTCGGCGGATTCGCGTTGTTTGCGCTCGCTCGTACACGAACGCGACTGATTGCCGCCTCACCGGCGATCGCAGCGCTCGTCGCTGTTGCTGCAACGGCCGGCAGTCTCTACTTCTCAGAGGTCGCCGGATTCGTGCCATGCGAGTTGTGCTGGTATCAGCGAATCGCGATGTATCCGATGGCGCTCATTCTCCCGCTCGCGGTGCTGCGGCGGGATCGCCAGATCACGAACTACGCGTTCGTGCTCGCCGGCGCCGGGTTCCTCATCTCGGCGTCCCACATCGAAGCGCAGCTGTTTCCGGAGCGGTCGAACTCGTGCGCTCTCGACGACCCGTGCTCGGCCAAGTGGGTCGAAGGACTCGGTGTCTTCACCATCCCGCAGATGGCTGCGATGGCGTTCTTCCTCATCGTCATGTTGTCGGTCGCTTCGACGTTCGCTCCCGGCGAGCGGTGAAGCCGCGCCCGAGCGGTTGAGCTTGGACCTCGGCGAGCTCAACGGTTGGCGAATGCCCAAGCCTCTTCGGACGCGTTGACCAGCGTGGTGGCTGGCCCCATGCGCTCTTGCCAAAAGCGGCCAACCGTGACCCCTGGCCAGCCATGCCCCGTTCCGCTCAGACGCAGGTGCTCGACCGGGGCACTGGCTGCGCAGTTCTGCCAGACGAGCAGCTCGGCGAGTTGACCGTCGTTCTCTCCGGTCCCTTCGGCTACTTGCTCGACGGTCGAATCGGGGCCACACCCATTGGCTTCGGCCCACCGCTCGATCCCCTCCATCACCGGCTCGTGGAAGACCGTCCGGTCGGTCAACGGAAACGGCGGACCCTCGCCTCCGTCGTACAGCGCCCTCGGGTCGTCAACGGAGTGAATGTGGAGAACGCCAACCGGCTCCGATGGTGCGAACTCCGCAAGGTCCATGGCCCCGCCGATCGAGATCACCGCAGCGACCACGTCGGACGCTTCGGCTCCCATCCGGTACGCCATCATGCCGCCGTTGGAGTGGCCGGTGACGTACACCCGATCCGGGTCGACCGACATCCGGAACTGAAGATCCTCGATGACGGCGCGGAGGAATCCGACGTCGTCGATGTCGCGATCCGTCGCGAATCCGCAGCACGCGTCGCCGCTGTTCCACGTGTGCAGGCGGTCGGGAAGCACGCCGCTCCCCTCCGGATAGATCGCAATGAAACCTTCCCGATCGGCCACCGCGTCGAGTCCGTTCTCTTCCTGGAACTGCTCGCCCGTGCCGCCACCGCCGTGCAGCGCCATCATCACCGCAGCGTTCGCTGGAAGCGCTTCGGGAACGTGAATGATGTAGCTCCGGTTCTTGCCGTCGTGGCGCACCGCCACGACGTGATCGCCCGGACCGAACTGGTTCTGCACCGGCGCCGCGCCATCTTCCGGCTCGGCGGGCTCAGATGTCGTCGTCGGCGCCGACTCAGCTGGCGTGCTCCCGCTCGGCGCTGTCTCGACGGGCGCATCCGTTGCGACGGTGTCTGCGGTCGCCACGGTGGGCGTGGGGTCGGATGGCCCAGGGTCCGGGGTTGAAGCGGCTTCGTCGCGACCGCGACACGACACCGCGACCAGCATCACGAACACCATTGCGAGTGCGCGGCACGTTGTTCGATCTGAATTCATACCTGCCCTGTCGTGACATACCGGCTCACCGGTTCACGAGGTTCAACTCCAAGCGGCACCGAACTGATCGCGGAACGCCATGGCCGCGGGCGGCTGTCGGGTGATGTGGCCATGGCCCTTTCCGACCGGGTAGCCGATCGGCACCATGGCGACAGTCGCCCAATCGTCGGGCACGCCGAGCACTGCTTTCACGTCGTCCTCGCGCAAGCAATGCAGCGTGGTGAGGGTGCACCCGAGGCCTTCTTCGACGCATGCGAGCATCGCGTTCTGCACCGCCGGGTAGACCGAGCCACCGCCGACCATGCTGATGCGGTCGAGCTTCGCGTCGGTGATGGCCATCATCGCCGGGTTCGCACAGAACACGAGGATCGCTGGTGTCTGGGCCAGGTGTTCTGCGAGGTGATCGCCCGCAGCAGTGACTCGCTTCCACGCGGCGAGCTGCTCCTCGGGCAACCCCGACATCATCTTCATGAAACTGGCGGAGTAGCTCGCCCACTCGGGTTCGTAGATGTCTTGGAGCTTGCGCTTCGTCTCCGGCTCTGTCGCCACGACGACGCGCCACGGCTGAGCGTTGCCACCCGTCGGCGCCCAACAGGCCGCCTGGAGCACCCGCTCGAGCACGTCGTCGGGTATCGGGTCGGGGCGCAGTTTGCGCACCGCGCGCAGGGTGCTCATCACGTCGTACAGGTCAGCCATGCTCGCAGTCTCGCACCTCGTGTGCCGGTCGCCCGATATGGCGCAGTCGCGGTAGGCAGTCACGGGCGACGCACCCAGGCGGCTCAAGAAACTCATCGATGTCTGATATCTACAATCCTCCGCGAGCGCCGTCCGCTTGAGTGGTCATTGCCAAGACACACCGTCTTCGCAACCGATTGAAAGGACACAGCACATGCGCAAAGTTGGATTTTTTGACATCTACGTCGAGGACATGGACCGGGCTCAGACGTTCTACGAGACGGTGCTCGACACCACGCTCGAACCAATGGGCGATCCGAACGATTCGTCGGTTCTGATGCGATCGTTCGGCGACGACTTCGCTTCGCACGGAGCCGGCGGAGCGCTCGTCAAGCTGGACCACGCCACGCCCGGACCTGGCGGTTCGATGGTGTACTTCTCGTGCGACGACTGCTCGATCGAAGAGGGGCGCGCGGTCGCCGCCGGTGGTTCGATCGTCCGGCCGAAGTACTCGATTGGCGAGCACGGATTCGTGTCGATCATCGCCGACACCGAAGGCAACATGGTCGGCCTCCACTCCGCTGTCGCGTAGAGGTGGAGCGGGTGGCCGGACCGGGTGCCGTCGGGCGAAGCTGAACGGTCAGATACCGGGCAGCAAGTCGGGAAGCTGAACGGTCAGTCCGTTCGGCACGAACGTCGACGATTCGAGTTCGACGTGCACCGGGTCACTCGCCCCGAGATCGACGGACACGCTGGCGTCGACACGCACCGGCGCACCGAGTTCGGTGCCATCCGGCACGGAGATGACGACCGCCGGCGTTGTGATGCACTCCTCCACGAACACCGGGACCATCACGGGTAGGCCGAACTCGAAGATCAAATTGCCGTCGCCATCGACAGCCTGTTCGAAGACCGGAAGGCCTCGGCCGTCCAGCTTCGGAACGTAACCGCAGATCGTCTCTTCGGGAATGTCGATCACTTCCGTGAGCGTGAGCTCGGCGACCGCAAGACACAGCCCCAACTGGCCTTCACCCGTCACCGTGAGCGGGCCAGCGCCGTAGCTCACATGCAGGTGTGCGGTCGCCGGCGCCGGCTGGTTCGTCGCATCGCATGTCCAGATCCGACCGAACTCGAATCCTTCGATCTCGACCTCCACGTCGATGTCGACCACGACGTCGATGTCGAGTTCGAGTCCGATGTCACTGCCGTTGCGGTAGACGATGCCGCGGGCCGTGCCCTGGAAGATCGTCGCTGAACCCTTGCGCAGCGTCGCCGATCCGTTCAAGGGTGTAGGTGTTGGAGTCCGGTTCCCCAATGAGGGTGTACTCGTTGTCGGCCGCGTCTCGGCCAATGATCATTGACGGCAGGCTGGCACCCGGTTCGAGGGCGAACGGCGAGCCGGCAGGACTCCCGATGAGATCGAACTGCAGGTACTTGTCCGGTGGTCCAACAAGGAGCCGAGCATGCACCTCGGTGCCGGTCACGAACGCGACTCCAGAGCCTGTCGTTTCCGTTCCGTTTACGGTGAGTCGCACGGTGCCGATCTCGATATCGGATCCCGCCGCCACTTCGGGCAGCTCCTCCTCGGCCGCATCCGGAACCTCCTCGGGAAGCTCCTCGGCCGATTGCGGCGCCACCGCAGCTGGCGGTTGACCCACACCGTCTTGAGGCTCGCTCGCACCCGCACAGGCAACCAGAAGCGCCGCAACGATCAGGGTGAGCAGCGGCCGCATGAGGCCGAAACCTAGTCGCTCGCACCACGTCGCGGC
>CALICC010000363.1 GCA_938049325.1 uncultured Ilumatobacter sp.
GCCATCGTTGCTCCGCCTGCGGTGCCGGCATGGAAGCTGATCGTCAGGCCCACGACAACGGCCAAGCCACCGAACAACATCGACACGACCATCATCATCGGCACCCGGTTGGTCAACAACGACGCAGTTGCTGGCGGGCCGACGAGCAAACCGAACACCAGCAGCGTGCCGACCGCCTGGAAGCTCGTGACGATGCTGACGGCCAAGAGCACCATGAGCGCGATGTGCGCGGCTCCGGGGTGCATGCCGAGCGAGCGCGCTTTCAAGCGGTTGAAGGTGAGCGCAAGAAACGGTCGATACAGCACGACCGTTGCCACGACCACGATCGCGGCACCGGCCAGTTGGGCGTAGATGTCATCGCGCGAAACACCGAGGATGTCGCCGAACAGCAAGGCCGTCACTTCGGTCGTGAACGATCGAGCCTTCGACACGATCACGATGCCGAGCGACAACATACCGACGAACAGCAAGCCGATCCCCGTGTCTTCACGCACGGATGTGCGCGAGCTGACCAACGAGACCAACCCGCCCATGACCGTTGCTGCGGCGAGCGCACCGAGGATGGGGCTGAATCCCCACAGCACCGCGAGCGCGATGCCGGGGATGACGCCGTGCGCCAGTGCGTCGCCGAGGAACGCCAAGCCGCGCAGCACCACCCAGGTTCCGACGAGCGACGTCGCGACCACGGCGAGCAGGCCGCCAACCAGCGCCCGCTGCATGAACGACGGCTCGAATGCATCGAGCACGAGTTGCACTCGGACCACGGTAGCCCTCGTTCCACGTTTTCAGACTCATTCTCGATATCGTTATCAGCATGTCGACGGCTGTGTCACTCAACGACATCCACGTCGACTACGGAGCGATCCACGCGATCGGTGATCTCTCGCTCGAACTGCCCACCGGCTCATCCGTTGCCATCATCGGCCCGAACGGCTCAGGCAAGTCAACATTGCTCAAGGTGATCGCTGGCGTGATCGAGCCGACGTCGGGATCACTCGACACACACGGCGCTGCGCCAGCGATCGTGCTGCAGTCGACAGATGTCGACGATGGGGTGCCGCTGACCGTGCGCGACGTCGTCACGATGGCGCGCTACCCGCGCCTCGGACTCCTCCGTCGCCTCGGAGCGCCCGACCGCGAGATCGTCGACACGGCGATGGCGCGCCTCGAGATCGACGACCTCGCCAACCGACAAATTCACCAGCTCTCAGGCGGCCAGCGACAGCGTGCGTTCGTCGCCCAGGGCCTCGCGCAGGAGTCACCCATCCTGCTCCTCGATGAACCGCTCACCGGACTGGACGTCCGCTCCCGCTCGATCATCATGTCGGTTCTCGACGAGGAACACGCTGCGGGCCGCACCGTCATCACGACCACCCACAACTTCGACGACGCCGCCAACTGCGAGCTCGTGCTGCTTCTGGCGACACGGTTCGTCGCGTTCGGACCACCAAACGAAGTGTTCACCGAGGAGCACTTGCGGTCGGCCTTCGGAGGCCGCTTCGTCCGCGTCGGCGAGACGATGGTGCTCGACGACCCACATCACCACTGAGGCAACCGTCTGAGCCGACCGTCGATCGGCGGCGATCCGTTCTCACTGGTTCTCAGAACCGCTACGATCGAACGGATGAGCGCGGACCTCCTGCACGACGACGTCGCGAGCCTGCTGCGCACCGGCGACCACCGGTACACCACGGGCCGGCGGCGCATCATCTCGACACTGAATGAAGCAGGCGCTCCGGTCACGATCCTTCGAATCCTCGAACTGGACACCGGCCTCGCCCAGTCGAGCGTCTACCGCAACCTGGCAATCCTCGAAGAGGTCGGCGCGGTCGTGCGCATCGTCACCCACGACGACCACGCGCACTACGAACTCGCCGAGGCGCTCACCGACCACCATCACCACCACTTGATCTGCACCCATTGTGGCGTGGTGACCGACTTTCAACTCGCACCCGACACCGAGTCAACACTCGACAAAGCGTTTGCACGCGTGGGCAAGCGAGCCGACTTCCAGATCGATGGGCACCGCCTCGATCTTCTCGGCTCCTGCGCCGAGTGCGCCTGACCGGGCGAGCCGCGCTCGATCGAGCCACTGCCTGACGTTCAGAATTCTCAGGTGAGCGCGCTGCTCATCCGCTCTGCGTTCGCGAGCACCATCTCGAGGTAGGTCGCGCCGTCGCTGCCGGACTCGCCCAGTGACTCCGAGTAGAGCTCCACCACAGCGACGTCACCGACTTCGGAGGCGAGTGCCTCCACCAGCTCATCCGACGACGAGGTATCGGCAAAGATCGCCGGCACACCTTCAGCCTCGACCAACTCGGCCAGCTCAGCCAACTCGCCAGCGCTGACGCTGTCGGTCGTGCCGCCACCGGGAACCACCGCTCCGACGAGTTCGAAGCCGTAGCGCTCGGCGAAGTAGCCGAACACCTCGTGGTTGGTCACGAGGACCCGACGCTCCTCAGGAATCAAATCGACCAGCGCGACGACCGCCTCGTCGAGCTCGTTCAGCTCGGCGATGTAGGCATCAGCGGAGGCATCCAGGACCCCGGGGTCGGCGAACTCGACCTCGCCTTGCAGAAAGTCCACGATCCCCTCGACAGCCGAAGCCATGCGGGCCGGATCGGTGAAGAAGTGGGGGTCGGCACCCGAGTGGTCACCGTGTTCGTCGTCACCATGTTCGTCGTCGGAGTGGTCACTGTCTTCGTCGTCGTCCGAGTGCTCGTCTTCCTCATCGCCGTGCTCGCCGTCGGAGTGCTCACCGTCTTCGTCGCCGTGACCTTCGTCGTCGCCGCGACCGCCCTCTCCGAACTCAATCGTGTCGATGACACTGATTGCCTCGAAGGTCGGAACGCCTTCGCCCTCGGCGCCTTCGATGACGTCCAGCAGTCCTTCTTCGAATCCCGCACCGTTGACGATCAACGCATCGGCGGTGTTCATCGCGTTGACTTCCTGGGCCGACGCTTGAAAGTCGTGCGGATCGGCACCGACCGGCATGATCGTGATGACCTCTGCCGCGTCACCGACCACGCGCTGCACCACGTCTCCGAGCACGTTCGTCGTCACGACGATGACTGGTGCTCCCTCGACGGCGGCCTGATTCGTCGACGACGCGTCGACCTCAGCCCCGGACTCACTCGACTGACCGTCATCGGAACCGCATGCGGTGGCGACGAAACTCAGCGCCACAACGGCCACGACCACTGTTTGCAATCTTTGGATTCGCACGTTCACTCCACTCATCGTTATCGAGAACAATTCTCTTTACCGATTGGAGCGTATCGGGATCGAGAATCGCTCCCAAAACAATTCTTGAGAAGAAGTTCGGCGAAACACCGAGGCGAGATCGAGCGCGACGTCAGCTATCGACCGTGACCAAGGGACGGATCTGTTCGACGTCCGCCCGACGCAACTTGGCGAATCGGTCGACGGGATCGTCGTCGATCAGCCAGGCGTGACGCGTCGCCCCCTCCATGCGACCGCCATCGGGGAGGATGCCGTGCCAGTCGAAGTCGATCGTCGCAGTGATCGTGCCGTCACCGTTGCTCACTGCGTCGAATCCCGTAACGACGTGGCTGGACGCATCCACAGTCGAGGCCGTTCCTTCGAGGAAGCCGTTGAAGTCATCGAGACTCGTGAGTGGGTCGGTTCCGAAACCGAGGTGCAGG
>CALICC010000364.1 GCA_938049325.1 uncultured Ilumatobacter sp.
GTCGAAATCACTGGCACGACGCTCTCGTAGACCTCTTCGTCATCGCTCCCGCACATCACCGTCAGCACGCCGTTCTCCGCACCCGACTGTCCACCCGAGACCGGCGCATCGACGAAGCCGATGCTGCGTTCGAGACACGCCGCCGAGAGCTCCCGAGCAAGACCAGCCGACGCCGTGGTGTGATCGACAAGCACGGCCCCCTTCTTCATGGCGGCGAGCGCACCGTTGGCGCCCAGCACCACCTCGCGCACGTCGTCGTCGTTTCCGAGACACATCATCACCACATCGGCATCCTCGGCCGCCTCTGCCGGCGTCGGCGAGGCCCCATGCCCGTTCAAGGCAACCCAAGCAAGCGCCTTTGCCGCGGTGCGGTTGTAGACCAGCACATCGTTTCCAGCCCGGGCCACGTGGCGCGCCATCGGCGCTCCCATCACACCCATCCCCAAGAACGCCACGCGCGTGGGCTCGAACGTCTCGCTGTCGTCATTGCTCATAGCTGCGAGTTTGACACGCGACAGCGTCTCGGGCGTGATGCTCGCGTCAGTAACCCGAGCCCCACGGGCAATCCTGCAACAATACGGGCGTGGAAACCGTCGCACTCGAATGGACTGTCTTGACCTGGAACCTGCAGGGCGCCAAACGCACCGACGTCGATCGCGTCTGCGCGGCCATCCGCCAACAAACGCCCGACATCGTCGTGCTCCAAGAAGTTCGGCGCCCGCAGGCGGCACGTCTTGGTGAAGCGCTCGGGATGCGCACCGAGTGGGTGTTCAAGCACCACTTTTTCCGGCCGCTTTTTCCAGGCCGCGCCGAGGGGGCCGCAATTCTGACGCCCCATACCATCCGGTCGCACGGGAGCGAACCAGTCAGCGATGCGACCTCACAGCGAAGTTACAAACGCCGCATCTTGCAGTGGGCGACGATCGAACGCGACGACGCGTCGGGGTACCGGGTCTACAACACCCATCTGTCGCCGCAGGATCTGGCGCGCGAGCGTCGCGACGAGGCCGCCCGTGTTGCCAGCATCGTCGAATCGCACGGCGAGTCGCCACCAGCGGTCATCGCCGGCGACTTCAATGATGATGGCGAGCCGGACATCATCGCCACCTTGCCCGGCATCGAGCACGAACCTGCTCCACCAACGAACCCGACCGACCACCCGGTCCAGGCACTCGACCACGTGCTACTCCCACCGGACGCGGTCATGGTGTCGACAACCGTCCCGGGCGGCGGACGCGAGTGGGCCGAGCTCTCCGATCACCTCCCGGTGACCGTGCGCTTCAGCCTCGATTGGGTGCAGGGCGGCTTCGCCAGCTGATCGCCGGCGGCCGGCGACCTACTTCTTCTTCTTGGTCTTCTTCTCGTCGGCTTCTTCGCCGTCTTTGAGCACGCCCTTGGCCAGCGCCTCATCGAGGTACAACTCGGCGTCTTCGGCTGACACCTTCAGTGCGGGCGAGATCTCGGAGATCAAGTTGACCCGCGCTCGCTCGTACATCGTGCGCTCGGCTGCCGACAATGACGCGTCACGGTTACGGGCAGCGAGATTTCGTACCACCTCAGCCACTTGGTACACGTCACCGCTCTTGAGCTTTTCCTGGTGGTTCTTGAACCGACGGCTCCAGTTGGACGGAACGCGCGGATCAGGCTTCGCGAGCACAGCCACGAGGTCTTCGAGTTCGTCGGCCGAGATCGGCGGGCGGACACCCACGTCGTCGGTCTGGTCGATCGGCACCCTCAACGTCATCTCGTTGATGACGGTCTTGAGAATCAGATATTCCTGCTTCTCTCCAAAGAACTCCATCTTCTTCGTCGCCTGAACGACGCAGGCCCCGTGGTGGGGGTAGATGACGGTTTCGCCCTTCTTGAACTTCACGAATTCCTGCCTTTGACGTCACGCAGACGGTGGGGGGGTTCGCCGCAAACGCAGCAACGGTTCAGGCTAGCGGCGTCAGCGCTCGACCAACCGATCGTCGACGCACGAAGCCGGCGCAGTGACCGGGTTGCACCGACCGACCTGCCCGTCGGCGAAGCGGACGACGTACTCACTCTCGAAGAACTCGCTGGGTGCGTAGTAGTCGGTGCTCAAGTAGTGAGCACCGCTCGAGAACGCAGCATCGCGGCGTTCGGTGTTGTTGGTGCGAGCATCCTCGGTCGGTGAGTCGGTCCGCGTGCGAATCAGGTAGCCCGACCGTGCGGCGGCGTCGAGTTCAGCGTCGGTCGGGTTGTCGAACCGCACGAACGCAGCGTCAGATTGGCCCGGCGTCCCCGATGTGAAGATCGGGCGTCCCTGGAGGCTCGGCCGATCAGCCACGTACATGTCGCGGATCTCGTCGCCGTCGGTCATTGCAAACAACACCTTGCCGCGGCTGTCGTCCAGGGTCGGCCATCCCGACTCGAGGACGGCCTGTTCCAACGTGTCGGCTCCACCGCGAACCTCATCGGGCTCGATGAGCTGTTCCGGGCCGAAGACGGACCGGACCTCGACGTCGAGCGCGTCGAGGAGTTCGGGAGTGATCCGTTCGGGAATTGCCCACGGCAGGTCGAGCGTCAGTTCGATCCCTTCCTCCGCGGCTGCCTCCGGCACCGACAGCTCCTTGAATTCGAGCATGATCATGATCGGCAGATGCCGCGGGTTGGCCGTCGACCACGCTTGGATTTCGGTCAGACACGACACCAGCGAGAAGCAGGTGGTCTCGTAGTCGAAGTCCTGCGTGTGCATGACCTTGAAGCCCGGTTCGTCGAGCTCCGGAACTCCGGACGCCTCCTCGAGCCCGACCACCGGGTTCGCGGCTCGGTTGGCGTACAGGCCACCTTCGGTGTCGGCGAAGAGATCGAGTTCGAACTGGCGGATTCCGTACGACTCGAGTTGCTCGGTCAGCGACACGTGGGAGTACTCGATGCCGGAGGCCAGGTCAGGCGCGAGCGCAGCGATGCCGTCGAAGAGCGCCGGCTGCGGAACGAGATGGAAGCTGTTGTGCGACCCGATCACCTGCACGTGGTTGAGGTCGATCTCTTCCGACACGACCGACGGGTTGGTCGTCGTTGTCGACGTCGTCGCTGCTGTGGCCGTCGTCGTCGGTGCCACCGTCGTCGCTGTCGTGTCGGGCGGCGCCACGGTCGAGTCGGCCGAGGGGGCATCGGTCGGCGGAGCAGTGACCACCGACGCCGAGCCATCAGAACTCGCGCAACCAGCCGCCACGAGGCCGAACGCGATGAGAACTACCGACCCGCTGTTTCGCATAGCGCCCTCGGCAGGATTCGAACCTGCGACCAGATGATTAGAAGTCAACTGCTCTATCCAGCTGAGCTACGAGGGCAGGGACCGGATCGTATCTGCTCAGACGTTCGCGTCGGTTTGCACGCCAGCGTCGCCTGCGACCAAGCCGCCGCCACCTTGACCGCCAACTCCTTCGATGAACTCGGCGCTGTTGAACGTCTGAATGGCAGAACCGGCGTCGAACCAGCCGAACGACGCGCCACCCGACCCGCCGACTCCCTGACTCGCCTGATCGCCAGATCCAGCGGTGCCGCCGTTGCCACCAGTGTCACCCGAACCGTCGACACCTTCGCCGCCACCGACGCCGCCCACACCGCCGTCGCCACCGTTACCGCCACCACCGCCACGGATCGTGCTGTCGGCGACTTCGAGTTCGTCGACACCGTCGGTCAACATGCCGTAGGACGGGCCGCCCGCGCCACCGCCGCCATCGCCAGCGGTACCGCCTGCGCCACCGCCGCCGCCACCACCACCGTCGCCACCGACGAACGGGTTGGACGAACCGCTCCCGCCGTCGCCGCCCGCACCACCGTCCGCACCAGCTTCGCCCGGCAAGCCCGCTCCACCGTCGCCGCCGCGACCACCGGCAACCAGCGACGCGTCCACGACGAGCCGGTCGACACCGATCGCCCAAATGCCAATCGATCCACCGCCGCCACCGCCGCCGAGGCCACCGTCGCCACCGAGACCACCAGCTCCCCCGCCGCCACCGCCGCCACCGTTCGCCGCTCCAGCGAGTTCCGGGCCGAAGCCTCCGCCACCGCCACCGCCGCCAACGCCGGACCCGCCGTCGGATCCTGATGATCCATGCGCGCCAACGGGAGCGAAACGGTCATCGCGCTGCGTGAGTCCAACCCCGCCATCGCCACCATCACCAGCGTCGCCACCTCGACCACCTGCACCGGGTGCACCGTCGACATCGTCGCTGTCGGCGCCGTCTCCGCCGAGTTCACCCTCTGCATCGTCGCCGTCACTCAAGAGGCCGCCGTCACCTCCGTCGCCACCCGCTGCGTCGCCGCTTCCGTCACCACCGGATCCGGCGTCGAGGCCCGATCCGTCGCTGCCCGCGTCCGCCGCATCGTTCTCGGACGATTCGTCATCTCCTTCGGTCGCACCGCCGCCGTCGCCACCCGCCCGGCTGTTGACCGTCGACCGCACGATGGACACTGTGCCGGTGCCCGTCGCGAGCACGCCGACACTCTCGAAACCGTTGGCCTCTTCACCGCCGGCCCCGGCCGTTCCACTCCCGCCGATACCGGACACGAGTCGACTGTCTTCGATACTCACCGTCTCCGCATCGACGATCCGCACCGCCACCGACCGGCCCGGGCCTTCC
>CALICC010000365.1 GCA_938049325.1 uncultured Ilumatobacter sp.
CGCCAGCGTTCGTTGCGTCGATGATCGCCTGCAGGTTGGATCCAGAACCGGATGCGAGGACAACGAGCTTCTTCGGAGGGGTCGCGAGATCGCGAGACTGCACGCCACGACGGTACCCGCGAGTTGTCGGCCTCCGCCGGATGGAAGGTGACGAGATCCTGCGTGCCTATGGAGTGATGTTGCGGGCGGGCCGGTGGGTGCCGCGCTGGTCGTACATGTGACTGTCAGCGCGGTGAAGGACCGCATCGACGCTGTCGGCACCATCCGGGTTGAACCGGGCACGTCCCACCGTGATCGTCGGCTGCGCCGTCTGATCGCCGGGGTGCAAACTCACGGGCCGAGCGACCGTTGCGGCAACCTGAGTAGCGAGTGCGTCCAACGAGGCGTCGGTGGCGCCCGGGACGATCACCAGGAACTCGTCGCCGCCCCAGCGCGACACGTGCTCATTGGGGCTGCTGATCTGCTTGATTCGCTCGGCAACCGCGATGAGGACGTGGTCGCCGGCGCGGTGACCGTGAGTGTCGTTGATCGACTTGAAGTTGCGCAGGTCGCAATACAGCACCCCGAATGGCGTCGACGAATCAGCGAGTTCGTCCAGGTACTCGCTCGCAGCCGAGCGGTTCGCGATGGCGGTGAGGTGGTCCGTCGTGGCTCGGGTCGCCAAGGCGCGTTCTCGTTCGTGGCGGTCGCTGATGTCTTGGACCTGGGCGATGAAGTACAGAGGTCGCCCGCCGCTCGCCTTGACCAAGACCACCGAGACTTCGCCCCAAACAATCGACCCATCGACGTGCTGGTAGCGCTTCTCGACCCGGTAGCTGTCGCGATTGCCGTCGAGGCATTCGGCGACGAGGTCCTCGCACCTGTGCAGGTCGTCGGGATGCGTGAAGTCTTGAAACCCGCGGTCGACGAAGTCACGCTCGGTTCGGCCGAGAAAGGAGGCGTATGCAGGGTTGATGTGAATGAAGGAGCCGTCGAGGCTGATGACGGCCATGCCGACGGGGGAGTGCAGCATGGCCAGTTCGAAGCGCCGTACAGCGAGCTCGTTGGCGACTTCGGAAGGATCGAGCAAATCAGCGTTCGGTCGAGACGCAGCCATTGGCACGTGCGACGAGATCGGCAGTTCGGCCTGCGGGCGACCGAGAAGAAACCCTTGCGCCTGCTGGACGCCGAGTGCGCCGAGCGCATCGAGTTCTTCGGCTGCTTCGATGCCTTCACCGATTACGGTCGCGCCCAGCCGTTCAGCGACACCCATGACGGCTTGTGCCAGTGCCTGGCGCGCAGGGTCGGCATGAATGCTCTTCACGATCGAACGGTCGATTTTGATGATCGTCGGCTGGAGCTCGAGCACGTGCGCCAGACTTGCGAATCCGGCGCCGACGTCATCGACCGCGATGCGGACGCCGATGTTGCGCAGCGACTCCAGCCAGCGGGCCAACACCGAGTAGTCGTCGACGACCGCCTGTTCGGTGACCTCGACGACACACCGTGCGGGTTCGTACTGCTCGAGCACGGCGACCAGCCGCGGATCTCGGATGGTTTCGGGGGATGCGTTCAGCATCATGAACTGTTTGGCTGGGAGGTCGATCAGACGTTTGAGCGCGCTGCTGATTGCTGCGATCTCGAGCTCGACACCGAGTCCGACCGATGCCGCGTCGGCAAACCACGTGTCAGGGCGTGACGGTGACTCGTCGAATCGCGTCAATGCCTCGACTCCGAGGATCGCTCCGCTGTCGATCTCGACGATCGGCTGGAACACGGTGTGGAAGGTTCGATCGACGATCGTGTTCGAAACGCTGGCGGTCACTGCTCGGTCTCGGCGTTCGGTGGGGCCCTCTTTGGTGACGAGTTCACCAATGAGCTGTGCGATGAGTTCCAGAGTCTGGGAGTCGTCGCTGCGGAGATGCGGAGACGGCCCACGGCTGACGCAACACAGCATGCCGACGAGGTCGTTGTCGCTCTTGATCGGAGCACCAACGTAGGAGCCGAGACCGAGCTCATTTGTCACGCTCAGGCGTGCGGTGGCCTCGTCGAGCGTCGTGTCGACGATCACGCTGGGCAGTCGGCCTTCGGCGACGCGGAGACAGTATGAGCCCGAAAGCGACAGGGAATCACCGGCAGACAGCCCAAAAGCAGCGGTGTCACCGCCGATGTGGTCGAACACTTGGAGCTCGCCGCGAAACGACGACACCCAGGACAACTCCATCCCGAGCCGGTCGCGAGCGACGGCCAGGAGGTGCTCGATGAGTCCGTCAGCGGATCCACTGGACTCGGTGGGCGTGTGCGAGCGCAATTGTGCCACTCGTGGGTATCGGCTCGTCATGTGAACGACTTGAGGAGAATTTGAAAGAAGTTCTGAAGTGGCCGAGTCGGGCGCCGGTTGGTCACCGGAGCTTCTCGTCTCTGTGTCACCGAGGTCCGTACGCGGGAGGTGTCGCGCCTCGTTCGATCGCGCCGAGATCGGGTGCCCCTGCTGCCGATTCGTTGATGTTCGGCAAGGGAGTTCCGGCGTTGATCGCCGCCGATGACGATGCGAGCCGAAGGTCGCGCGGCGAGAACAGCGTGGTTGCATCGATCGGGATCGGTGGTGGAGCGGCAAACACGTCGAGCGTGACCTGCGTTGCGTTGTTCTCGGTCGTGTTCGCCCGGAACTGGGCGAAGCTGTTGAATTGCACCGAGCCAAACCTGCCGCTGAACGCACCGGTGGTCGAACCGAGTCCATCGAAGTCGACATCGGCCGAGCCCGCGTCGAGATCGGCGACGGCAAACACCCGTCCGGAACCGTTTGAAAAGCCGTTGAACGAGTCACCTGGCCCGCCGATCAACAAGTTGTTGCGCATGTACAGCTCGCTCACCGTGCGACCCGCATAGATACCGAAGGCATCGCCACCCTTCACGACGGTGTTGTGGAGCAGCACATCACCTTGGCTTCCGCGATAGAGCTTGAACGCGACGTGACCGACGTTGAATGCGGTGTTGCGCACGAAGTAGGTCGGCCCACCGAGGCTGGGCTGAGCGGAGAATGCGACGAAGGTGTTGGTCAGTCGATTGTCGATGACCCGGCAGTTGTGCGAGCAGAAGTCGGCTTCGACGCCGTCGTCGCCTGCCTCGCTGATGTCGTTGCGGAGCACGTCGATACTGAACTGGTCGACCGCTCCACTGTCTTCGGCGAAGGAGATGCCGTCGCGCATCGCGCGCACGCGGTTGTGTTCGATGACGTGACCGGGACCAGCCACCAAGATGCCCTCGCCGATGTTGTCGCCGCTTGCCCCGAGGGACGACTCCTGCCACACGGTCAACCCGTTGATGGTGTTGTCGGCGATGTAGCTGTCTTCAGCGCGGGTGAAGGTGATGATTCCGTGACCGCCGAGACCTGCCGCAGCATTGACGGTGTTGCCGGTGATCGACATGTTGTCGGATCCGTTGAATCGAATGCGTCCGTTGACGGTCAGGTTCTCGATGTGGATGTCCGAACGACCGAACACCCCGATCTCACCGTTCACCGCGGCGCCGGGGAGCCCGCGCACCACGATCGGGCGCCCTGGCGTTCCGCTGCGGTTGATGCTGAAGCCGCTGTAGCTGCCCGAGCCGAGTTCGATGACGTCACCTGGCTGGGCCGTGCCCAGGACGCTCGAGAGCGACGATGGCGTCGCCGCCCGAATCGGGGCGCCAGGCATGGCGGCCGGCACCGCTCGCGTGGTCGCTGTGATGGTTCGCACGTCGTTCGGGCCGTCCGGATCGACGAGCTGAGCCTCGACGACATAGCTGGTACCCGGGCGAAGTCCGAAGATGCTGCCGGCGTGCCGTGACGACCACGAGAAGCCTTCGTTGCTGCCACCGGGCACGTTGCGCAGCGGGAGCGCCGTCAACCAGGTACCTGAACCGAACTCGCGATACCGAACGGTCACGGTGCTGTTGCCGTTGGCGTCGCCAACGGTGTTCCAGAGCAAGCTGAGGTTCTCCATCGTTGGGTGGGGTGCGCTCAGAGGGCCGCTCGACGTGGGCGGAGCGGATGTGCTTCCGGTGTCGCAACCGGTGATCGATTCCGCGAAACACGCCTCGACGGTTCTCGAGCTGCCGATGATCGTGTCGTTACCGGGTCCGCCCACGATGGTGATGGGGCTGCTCGTGCCGTGGTCGGCCACCGCTCCGATGCAGATCAGGTCATCGCCGCCGCCGGCGTCAACGGTGACCGGGCCGTTCGCGATGACGATGACATCATCGCCGGAGGTTCCCGTGTGGAAGGTTCCGCCTGGAGGGTCGACGGCACCGTTGTACCCGAAGCCGAGTGTGGCGGTGGTGCCCGCGCAACTTCCGAGCGACTCGAGGCCGCCGATATCGCCGACGGAAGACGGGTCGTACTCGCAGCCCGCAGCGACGACCAACAGTGACATCGCCGTGAACGCGGCGCGAGCGCGCTGGATCTGGAATTTGGTGTTCGGTGTGGTTCGGCGGGACATCATGCTGGTTCTCCTCGACCCCGACAGCAGCGACGGGAAGATGCGTTCCCCGGTGACACGCTTCAGTTGATGGTGTCGGGGGACCTGGATCAGGAGAGCGTCACGTTGCGGTCGCCAGATCGCAGGCTGCCGATCACCCAGGTCGTCTCGGGAATCGAGGCCTGCACGGCGTCGACATCGTCGGCATCACACACGACCACCATGCCGATGCCCATGTTGAGCGTGCGGTAGAGCTCATCGGTCG
>CALICC010000366.1 GCA_938049325.1 uncultured Ilumatobacter sp.
CGTGAGACAGTTCGGTCCCTATCCTCCGCAACCGAAGGAACATTGACACCGGCTGTCCTTAGTACGAGAGGACCGGGACGGACGTAGCTCTAGTGTGTCTGTTGTCTCGCCAGAGGCATTGCAGATTTGCCACCTACGGAAGGGATAACCGCTGAAAGCATCTAAGTGGGAAACCCGGGTGAAGATGAGTGTTCCCATACGGTAAACGTAGTAAGGCCCGTGACGAGACCATCACGTTGATAGGCCGGAAGTGTAAGCGTGGTAACACGCTCAGCTGACCGGTACTAATCGGCCGAGGGCTTGGTTTAAACCTGCTCGTGCTTGCTCTGGAGTTATTGGGGAATTGTCCCTTTGATAACACAAGATTTGGGTGACCATAGCGACAGGGTCACACCCGTTCCCATCCCGAACACGGAAGTTAAGCCTGTCAGCGCCGATGGTACTTGGGGGTAGACCCCCTGGGAGAGTAGGACGTCGCCCGATTTCGAACATAGAAAGCCCCACCTGGACGAGAAGTCCGGTGGGGCTTTTTTGGTTTTCGCCCTCGGTGGGGTGCCGCGCCTCTAGCCTGGTGGGCTATGTCTGCTGAGCGCCCGAATCGATCATCATCCAGCAGCCGTTCGGGTTCTCGAGGCGCCGGGCCGGCAAACCGATCCGGCGGCAGAGGCCGCACCGGCTCAACCGATGGGCGACGCGGTGACGACCGAGGTGGTCGCTCGGCTGGAGGCCGTGCTAGCGGTCGACCTGATGGTCGTTCTGACGGTCGCGGCGGTGGCCGGTCGGGTGGTGGACGCCCCGACGGCCGCAGCGATGGACGTGCCGGGGGTGGCCGTTCCAGCGGTGGACGCAGCGGCGGTGGACGTCCCGACGGTCGCGGTGGTCGACCGGGTGGCGGTCGGCCAGGTGGACGCCCGAGCGGTCGGGGGAGCAACTTCACACCGAAGTGGCGCGAAGAGGTCGACCAACCTCAAACCGACGCGCAGCGGCGTGCAGCAGAGGTCGACGCACGGCGCGGCGGTCCGCGCCCGCCGATCGATCCGGATCGGGATCGTCGCTGGGCCGAAGAACGGGTCACCGAACAGTGGATCGACGAAGGGTCCGTTCGCGACGTGGCGGCGGCAGCGGCCGAACGTGCTGCGACCGAACCTCGCCCGCGTCGCGAGGCGCGTCCGCTCGACCCCGACATCGGTGCCGAACTCGTCGATGTGCTCGGGAACCAGCGCGGGACCCGATTGTCCGAACGGCTTGCTCAAGCATCGGAGGCACTCGATCGGGAGCGCTTCGACGAAGCCCGACGCATCGCGGCATCGATCGCGAAGGAGGCGCCGTCGGTGTCGGCGGTCCACGAGGTGCTCGGACTGGCCTCGTACCGGCTCGGCCGCTACAAGCCAGCCGTCGCTGCGTTGCAACAAGCACAGACGCTTCATGAGAATCCGGCGCTTCTCCCGGTGATTGCGGATGCCTACCGAGGGCTTCGGCGTTGGAGCGCGGTCGAGCGCGTGTGGGGGCAGATCAAGGCAGCATCGCCGCCCCACGACGTCATCGCCGAAGGCCGCATCGTGATGGCCAATGCGCTGGCCGACCAAGGCGACATCTCCGGCGCCATCGCCGTCATGGAAGATGGCCGAAAGGCGCCCAAGCGCGTGCGCGACCATCACGTGCGTGAGTGGTACGTCCTCGGCGACCTGTATGACCGCCTCGGCGACACGATCGGGGCACGTCGCTGGTTCGGGGCGATCGCTGAGGTCGATCCGCAGTTCGTCGACGTGATGGAACGCCTCCGCGGTCTCGGTCGCTGAAGTCAATAGGCTCGCACCCCATGGCGTGCCTGCACTTTCGAGCGAACGTCGTCGCGATCGTCGTCAACGAGAAGGATCGTGTGATGGCGTTCGAGCGCGTCGACCTGCCGGGGCAGTGGCAGCTGCCGCAAGGTGGTGTCGACCAAGGCGAGACTCCGGAGGAGGCGGCCTGGCGCGAGCTCAAGGAGGAGACCGGGCTCTCGAAGAAGCACGTGCACCTGATCGACGAGTACCCGGAGTGGACGGCGTATGAGTGGCCGACTGGGGCGCGCAAGAATGGCCGCATCGGTCAAGCGCAGCGATGGTTCACGTTCCGGGTCAAGGACAACGACGTCGAGCCGGAGCCGGACGGCATCGAATTCGATGACTGGAAGTGGGTCAAACGCGAGTGGCTCGTCGACAACGCGGTCGAGTTCCGCCAATCGTCGTACCGGCGAGTGCTGCTCGGCGACTGAGCTGGGCTCACGGCCGACCAGCGACGAGCGCTACCTGTTCGTGTAGATCCGGATCGTCGACTGGTCGGCGATCGCGAGACGATCCCCGTCGATGTCGATCCAGAGCGGGTCCCCGTCCAGGTCGATGCTCCACAGTTCGTTGCCGGCGGTGTCGAATGTTCGGACTCCGTCGTTGCCGCGGTCGACGACGTGGATGACCTCGCCGGCCGGCACGACGAGTCCTGACACGTCAGGCACGGTCCAGCGCAGCTCGCCGCTCCCGACGTCGCGTGCGTAGAGCTCGCCGCTGCGACTCTCCGTGACGACGAGCCCAGGGGCGGTCTCGACGAACGGATTGTTGTCGTCCATCATCGGCCCGTCGTCCTCGGTCCAGGCGATCGCACCCGTCGCGGTCTCGAACACCGCGACCGGACCGTCATCGGGCATGTGCGCGATCAGGTGCTCGTTGACGGCGAGCAGCGAAATTTACTCAGCAGGACTGTCGAGATCGGTCTGCCACCGCAGTTGCCCTGAGTCGAGGTCGTAGCAACGCAGCACCGATGGAGCCTCGTCGTCCCCCGCTTCGCTGGCGGCGCACACCTCGTCGTCGCCAATGGCGATGGCGGCCTGGCCGACCTCGGGAGCCGGATCGTGGAGCAGCACGCCGGTGTCGATGTCAAACCACCGCAGACGGAGCGGCTCGTCGACGCCTCGGTCACCGTCATACGTCGTCGCCGTGACCCGGCTGCTGAAGTCGAGCGCTCCAGTGTCGGTGTCCACCTTCCACAGCTCGGTTCCGAGGATTGGATCGATTCCGACGAAGTCACCCGACCCATTCGTGCCCCAGACGCCGCCGTCGATAAGACCGATGGGGTTCAGGCCGAGCGTGAACTCCGCGGTGGTCAGAACGTCGCCGGTTGCCGGGTCCAGCGCTTTCGCTCCTCTCGAGCCGTCGACGACGATGACGTCGTCGTTGGCGACGAGGTTGTCGTAGGTGCGGCTATCCGCAAACGACCAGACGACGTCGCCGGTCGATGTGTGGCGCGTGACCGCCTCGGGAGTGAGGATCACGACGCCGTCACCGACGAAGAACACC
>CALICC010000367.1 GCA_938049325.1 uncultured Ilumatobacter sp.
TCGAGCAGCACGGCGGCCGGAATCTCCCCGAAGTCGGCGCGGACGATGGCGGCCGCTGAGCACTCCGACAGCCACTCGCGCACCGCCGACAGCTGGTCGGAATCACAGAGATCGGACTTGGTCAGCACGATGATGTCTGCACCGGCGAGTTGGCGTCGAACCTCGCCGCCGACGTACCGATCCTTGGCCTGCCGGCGGACCGAGTTGGCAGCTGCGAGCACGACCACACCCCCCGGCCGAAACGGCGGAACGGTCCCCCACGCGGCCGCCGCCGCAGGATCCGCGACGCCGCTCGCCTCGATCACAACGTGTTCGAGGGGCGGTTCGAGCTCGGCCAGAGTTGCGAGTGTCGACTGGAGGCCGTCGCCCAGCGTGCAGCACACGCAGCCATTGGCCAGATTGACGACAGGGGCCTCACCGTCGGTCTCGACACGTGCGTCCTCGACGATGACAGCATCGATACCCACGTCACCGAAGTCGTTGACGATCACACCGATCCGGCTCGTCGCGCTTGCGAGCAACGCGTTGAGCAACGTCGTCTTTCCCGAACCGAGGTAGCCCCCGATCACCGTGATGGGAATGGCCTCAGCCGATGGGGTCGGGGCACTCACTCCGACACGAACCCGCCCGCCACGAAGGCGTTGTTCACGATGCGTTCGATATCGGTCGACTCACTGGGTGTCTGCCCGGCAACAGTGAGCGCCCACACCACTCCATCGCCACGGTCGAGCACCATCGCATGTGTCGACTCGATGGTTCCCGTGTGACCGAAGCGTCCGCCGCCGTACGAGATCACGCCCAATCCGTAGCCGCGTTGGCCGAACTGTCCACCGCCGGGCGAGAACATCGCCAGCACCGTTTCGATCGGGAGCGGCGAAAACCCCGGGGTCGACGTGTTGAGAGCGTTGAAGATCGTGACGAGGTCGGAGGGCGTTGCGACCCAGCCTCCGGCGCCGCCGAGTGTCTCCATGTAGTTCCGGCCCGGCGTCGTGACGTGCTGGGCTTCGTCTGGGCCCGGATCGATCGTCGGCGCCAGTCGCATGCCCGAGATACCCAACGGCGTGAGCAAGTACTGGTAGATCGCTCGTTCGTAGCTCAGCCCGGTCAACGCTTCGATGGCGACACCAGCAATGCAGTAGTTCATGTTGCTGTAGACGTAGCCGCCGCCGCTCGCACCACTGCTCAGACCCTGACGCGCAGCATCAGCACAGTCACTGGCACCGCCACGAAAGAACGTCGACTGGTACTTGCCGAAGCCTGATCGATGCGTGAGCAGCTGACGCAACGTGAGGTTGGCCGATCGACCGGCGCTCACACCCAGGTACTCGGCAACGACGCCCCCGACCGGGTCGTCGAGCGCGATCACGCCGGCGCCGACGAGTTGGAGCACGACAATCGCGGTGATCGGCTTCGAGATGCTGGCGATGCGGAATCTGTCCTGGGGCTCCGCTGGGTCACCGGTCGCCGGGTCACGCTCACCAAAGGCCGCACGATGGACGATGTCGCCGTCGATCGACACCGCCACCGACGCCGCGGTGTTTCCCGGACGCACGAGAGCGGCGGCGAGCGACGCATCGAATCCGGCCCACCCCACGAGCTCCTCAGGGTCGGGTTGGCCCGGAGGTACGGACGTCTCCGGGTCGGTGCCGATGCCCGCGTCATCGGGCGGAAAGCGAGCGAGGTCCACATCGAGCACCACCTCGGGGCCGAGTTCGAAGCTCGGCTCGTCGTCGAACTCCTCATCGAACTCGCCATCGGACTCCTGGTCGTCCGGCAACTCGTCCGGGTCGACGTCCGACCCCGCCGCGACGGTCGTCGGCGGGATCGCCAGGAGCGTCGTCGAGGTGCTTGGCGATGTGGTCGGCGCGCTCGTCGTCGTGCTGTCGCTGGTCGAATCGGTGACCGCGACCGAGCTCGGCACCGTCGTCGCGGGGTCGGTTGCGACCACACGATCGTCAGTACTGACAACAGACTCGCCGTCGCCGTCGACCGATGAGGCACACGCTGTGGCGCACAGGGCGCCAGCCACAAGCAGGGAGGTCAACGATCGGGAACGGGACATCGACTCCATGATGTCGGTTCACATGACCGCAAGAGCGACACCCTCACGTGCGAGGCGACGGCAGTTCTTGCTCGACGACAAGAACGTCGGCAAACAAGTCGCCATGCTGCTCGATTCGCTGCAGCACGTCGCCGGCCTCGAACACCAGCGGTGCTCGACCACCAGCGCAGTCGTCGACCTCGTCCCACGTCACCGGCGTTGACACGGTCGGCCGATCGCGGGCTCGAAGCGAGTACGGAGCGATGGTCGTCTTGTGCAGCGCATTTTGACCCCAGTCGACGAAGATCTTCCCCGGTCGCTCGACCTTGGCCATGACCGTGGTGACCTTGCCGTCGAGCTGACGCTCGAGGACCTGCCCGACAGCAAGCGCGAAGTCAGCTGCGCCCTGATGGGTCGGCCCGCCGTGTGCTGCATTGAGCGGAACGTACATCTGCAGCCCCTTCGATCCCGACGTCTTGCACCAACCCCGAAGCCCAACGGCGTCGAGGACAGCCTGAGTGGCAATCGCTACCTGGCAACACTCGACGATCGACGTCTTGGGTCCCGGGTCGTAGTCGAAGACCAAGATCCGTGGTGTGTCGAGATCGGCCGCAAGTGCCATCGGCGCGTGCAGTTCGAGCGCAGCGAGATTGGCGGCCCACGCCATCGTGGCGGTGTCTTCGACCCGGCAGTACTCGATGCCACCTCGCCGGTCGCCCGGGCCCAGCGCGACCGGCACCCATTCGGGGCGGTGTGCGTTGCAGCGCTTCTCGAAGAAGCTGTCTTGGTCGGTGCCGTTCGGAAATCGCCGAAACGTGATGCAGCGGCCGGCGAGATGCTGGACCGCGACAGGTGCCACGCGCACGTGGTAGTCGATCACTTCAGCCTTCGTGAAGCCTGACGGGTACAGCACCTTGTCGAGGTTCGTCAGCCGAACCTCACGGCCGTCGATCTCGACGATCGTCGGTGCGCTCACGCCGACTTCTTGACCGCTGCGGCCTTCTTCTTCGCGGCCCGCTTCTTGGCCGGGGCCTTCTTGGCCGAACTCTTCTTGACGGCGCTCTTCTTGGCCGCACTCTTCTGGGCCCCGGACTTCTTGGCCGCCGGCTTGCGCGCCGCCTCACGTTGCTTCGCTGCCGCCTTCTTGGCTGCCTTCTTCGCCGACATCTTGGCGACCTTCTTCGAGCTCACCGGTGTGGCGCCCCCATCGCCGTCGTCGGGTACCGACGTCAAACGAGCGGCGGCCTTCTTGGCGGGGTGATGTGACCGCGAGGCCTTGGCAGCGGCGACGCTGGCTTCGAGCGCCGCCATGATGTCGATCACCTTGGGCGCTTCGGACTCCTCGATCGGCGCGGTGATCTCCTCACCGTCGGCCTTCATCTGGATCAGCGTCATCACCTGTTCGCGGTATTCGTCGTGGTACTTCTCCGGCTCGAAGCCGGCGCTCAGCGACGCGACGAGCGACTCGGCCATCAACACCTCTTTGTCGCTCACCTCGACCTCGTCGAGTGCGGCGAGCTCTTCGATGTCGGCCGGGTCGATCACCTCGTCGGCATACGCCAGCGACGACATGACCATGCGCCCCTCTTCGGCTCGGATCGCGGCGGTGTACTGCTTGTTGCGCATGACGAACCGGCCGATCCCGACCTTGCCGCTCGACTCCATCGCTCTGGCGAGCAGCGCATACGGCTTCGCGTTCGCGTCGGGAGCGAGGTGGTAGGCCGTGTCGAAGTACACCGGGTCGATCTCGTCGAGATCGACGAACTCCTCGAGGTCGATGGTCTTGGTCGCCACCGGCATGAACGGCTCGAGCTCGTCAGGATCGACCACCACGTAGCGACCTTTGGCAACTTCGTAACCCTTGACGATGTGGCCCTCGGTCACCTCTTCGCCGGTTTCGGCGTTGACCTTGCGGTATCGGATGCGAGCGAGGTTGCGCTCGTCGAGCTGGTTGAACGACACCGACTTCTTTCTCACGGCGTGAAAGAGCTTGACCGGGATGGCAACAAGACCAAACGAAATCGTCCCACTCCACACCGGCCTGGCCATCGTTCCAGCATGGCACACAGGCCTGTGGCTCGGCCCGCTCCACGCCGGCGATGTCAGGTTTGGTCGAGGACGGCGCGTGCGACGATGTCGGTTCCGAAACCCGTGAGAATTGCCAGGTACAGCAATCCGGTGGCTGCCATGACCGCCGAGTAGTACCGCTCCTTCAGCGCCGCCCGCGTCACGAACACGAGCACGATCGTGGTGACCGCACAGGCGCCCCACATCCAGCCGAGCAATCCACCCCATTCGTCGTCGACTGCTCCGGTCCACACGCTGATCATGCCCGTCGGCAGCAGGAGCGCGCCGACCTCGAGCGGCCACAACCAGCCGAGGGCCGTCACCATCTCGTTGAGCAGCTTTCGCGGCAATCCGGGCTGCACCAGATACCAGTGACCGAGCAGCATGCCGTCGCTGATCGCCCCGATGAAGGCAGCGCCGATCAGCGTGCGCAGGAGCGCCACCGTCGTATTGCCACCGGCGTCGATCGCCGCAGCGATCAGTCCCACGCACCCGATCGCGACGGGGATCAGGTCGAGCGCCGGGTTGAACTCGGACCCGGTCATGACCGGGCGCGGCGCACCGACCTCGTCCACGTCATCGCCCGGCTCGTCCACCTGCCGGTCGATTCCGGTCATCGCTGCAACCCGTTCAGAACGGCGGTCGAAGTCAGCCTGTTGGCCCGACACGCCTGCGTCCTTGCGGACGACCGACACGACCAGCGCAAACAGACACGAGAGCGCCACCCCCAGCGACGCGGCTTCTCGAACCGGATCGGTTCTGAACGCCAGACCAGCGGCGAATGCCCCGGCGGCGAAACAGAGGTACGTGCCGCGTAGAAGCCATCCGTACCCAAGTCCGACCACGCGGCGACGGGTCGTAAACCAGCAGAACAACATGCCGCCCGTCGCCCACTGGAGCAGCACCGTCGCTGCATCGAGTCTGATCACGTGGGCGAAGGGTAACGGCAGAGACATCCAAGCAGCCGGCGTTCGAAGTACCGGGCCGCCCATCGAAGTCAGCATGATGGTCGTAGCCTCGTGCTGATGTCATCGAGTCGCCGCTTCGCCGGCCGAATCGCATGCGGGTTGGCCGCGATCGTCCTCGCGGCATGCGCCACGGGCGAACGACCGGAGTTCCAAGACGAAGCTGATGCGAGCACCTCTCCACTCGCCAGCACCGGCAACGTCGAGATCGACACGGTCCTCGGTTTGCTGAATTCGGTCGACCGCGCCGAGTTCACGGCCGGCTACCAGATCGACACCGTCTTCAACTCCGTGTCGTCGACCGGCCTCGTCGTCCAAGCGCCCGGACAGCGCCGTTCGATCACGATCGACAATGACGCTCGGACCGTGCGCTTCATCATCGACGGCCCCGACAAGCGAACCTGCGACTTGATCGCCGTCGAGTGCGAAGCTCGTCTGAACGATGCTCGCATCAGCGACACCCAGTTGCCGCACACCTTCTACGCCGACGCATTCGCTCGTCGTCTCGCCGCCGACGCTGGGCGACGTATCGGAGACCCCGCGTTGTACGAGGTAACGATCGCTGGCCAGGCCGCCCAGTGCGTCGACGTCGTCGTGACCGGAGGTACCAAAACGTACTGTGCGCTCTCCACCGGCCCACTGGCCCGCTTCGTGGGCGCTGACGTCGTGATCGAGATGACCAGCTATTCGACCCAACCCGACGAGTCGAAGTTCACGGCGACCTGAACTCCTGGCATGGCCGAACCACTGAAGAATCAGTTCGGGCACGAGGTCATCGAATCGATCGCGGACGACATCGGCGGGGCCGCCACATCACGAGGCGTCGACTTCGATCGAAGCGCGTTCGTCGCCACCTGCATCGACGGGTTCGACGAACTGGAGCTGACGGCACGCTCGATGCACATCGCGGCCGGTCTCGCACAACACCTTCCCGAAGACCGCACGCTCGCCATGGAGATCGTCGAAGCATCGCTCGACCATGAGCCACCTGACGACGAGGCAGGCGCGATGTGGGCGTTTCGATTCCTGCCCCACGTGCACTTCGTCGCCACCTACGGCCAGAGCGACTTCGAGGCCGCGATGCGCCTGCAGTACGAGGTGACGAAGCGATTCACCGCCGAGTTCTCGATCCGGCATTACCTCGTCGGCGAGCACCGCGACGCCACGCTCGAACGCCTCCGGATGTGGGTCGACGATCCCAACGAACATGTGCGCCGACTCGTCTCTGAGGGCACCCGAACTCGCCTCCCCTGGGCTGGCCACCTGCGCGAGTTCATCGAGAACCCCGAACCGGTCATCGCCCTGCTCGAACCTCTCCGGCACGATCCGGCCGAATACGTCCGGCGCTCGGTGGCGAACAACCTCAACGACATCGCCAAGGACCACCCCGAGCGGGTCATCGAGGTGTGTCGCGATTGGTGGGCCGAGATCGACCACGCTGCAGCGGAGGCCGGCGACGAGCAGGCGGTCCGTGAGCGGTGGATGATCCGCCATGCACTGCGCACCCTCATCAAGGCCGCACACCCCGAGGCGCTCGACGTGCTCGGCTTCGGCGCATCTTCGCCCGTCGAGCTGGCGTCGGCCACGATCGAACCACTGGTGGTCACGATCGGCGACAAGGTTCGAGTTGAGCTCGACCTGACCAATCGCTCGTCGGAGCCGGGAGCAGCACTGGTCGACATACGCGTGCATTTCGTCAAGGCGAACGGCGCCACGAGCCCGAAGGTCTTCAAAGGCGCCGAGCTCGAGTGTGCACCCGGCAGGAGCGTCACCGTGCGCAAGACGGTGTCGCTCGCTCAGCACTCAACGCGTACACATCACTCCGGCACGCACGTCGTCGAGGCGATCGTCAACGGCGTCACTGCGCCGATCGGCTCGTTCGAGCTCGAACAAGCCTGAGTGCGAGAACAGCGCGAGCGCTACGGCGCTGGCGCGTGGCCGGTTGCCCAGATCTCCTCGCCGTCGTCGTCGAACACTCCAGTAGTGGTCAGTCCGAGACGCTCCGCCACCCGTTGCGACGCGAAGTGTTCGGGATGGATGTGTGCTTCGAACGTCGCGACACCATGGGCTGCCAACCAGTCGTGAACCGCACGAGTTCCTTCGGTGGCGACGCCGGTTCGCTGTTCACCGACTGCGACGATCCACGCGAGGTCGGCTGCGCTCCCCGTGACGGTCGCCTGGATCAATCCGATGGCCCGATGGTCCGCCGCCGTGCGGATGATCCAGTTGCACCACAGCTCTTCGGGCGTGGCGGACCCTGCGACCTGGCGGCGGTACCGATCTTCGAGTGCGTCCAATGTGGGCGGCTCGCCGCCGGTGTACCCATAGATCGACTCGTCAGCGAGGACCGACACCATGTCGACTGCGTCGAGCACGTCGAGCGGCGTCAGGACCAACCGCTCGGTGACGATCGTGGATGGGTTCACGCGGCGATCAAGCGAACAACGGTGACAGCGTGTTGCCGAGGAGCTCGACGCGGCCCTCCATGAAGCCGTTCGGGATCATGTTGATCGTGAACCCGTCGAGACCGTCGTGCGCGGAGAGCAAGTTTGCGAAGTGCTCGCCGACTTCATCGGGACTCCCCCAGGTGATCAAGCCGAGCCACGGTGCCAGTTCCTCGTCGCTCATGTTCGCTGCGTCGAAGCCGCGACGCGTGAAGAACGCAAGCATGTCGGCATACGCCTCGTCGTGCGTCGGAGCGATGCAGACGTTCTTCTGCTTCGACACGGTGATCTCCGAGCGGTCGCGCCCGAGCCGGTCGCAGTGCTCGGCGAGTACCTCGAGCTTGTGCGCAACCTCGCTGTCGTCGCAAATGAGGTTGGACTCGTCGGCGTACTGCGCCACCATTCGCAGCGTCTTCTTCTCGCCGCTCCCGCCGATCATGACGGGCACCTTCGACACGGGTGGGGGCTCGTTCATGGCCTCCTTGGCGGTGTACCACGACCCGTCGAGGTTTGCCTTCTCACCGCGCAGCATCGGGATCACGATCTGCAGCGACTCCTCCAGCTTCTCGAAGCGGTCGGTGAACGTGCCGAACTCGATGCCGAACGCGTCGTGCTCGAGCTCGAACCAACCGGCGCCGATGCCGAGCATCCCGCGCCCTTGCGACACGATGTCGAGCGTCGTCACCGTCTTGGCGAGCACGGCAGGATTTCTGTACGTGTTCCCCGTGACCAGCGACGACAGCCGAACGTTCTTGGTCTCGCGCGCCAGACCCGAGAGCAACGAGTAGCACTCGAGCATGTAGTTCTGTGGGTCGCCGATCATCGGCAACTGATAGAAGTGATCCATCACCAGAACCGTGTCGAATCCCGACGAGTCAGCCTCGCGGGCTTGTTGCGCGACGCTGTCGAAGAGCTCAGCCGGGCCGACGCCCGGATACGTGAAGTTGGGAATCTGATAGCCGAGTCGCGTCATGAAGACGCACGCTAGACGAGCCCAGCTGCGGGCTCACGAACTCCGAACCGTCAGTCGGCGAACCAGGAACCGTGGAAGCCGTTGGGCACGCGTTGCGGCAAGGCGACGGTCGCCACGGGTTCGGCAGCCATGTCGGTCGCGTCGAGCACGGTGAACTCCGACGAGTTCGTTGCCGGGTCGTAGACGAACGACATGATCCAGCCTTCGTCTTCACCCGCTCCGTCGCTGGCAGGCACGAACACAGGCTCCGACGTCGAACGGCCTGGACCGAAGTCGTGGAACGACTTCGAGTCGTTGACGACGTCGTACTTGACCACGCCGGTTGCGGCGTCGAGCGACGAGGTCTCGCCCGGCCGATTCGTGACCGCCCAGCCGTATCGGTTGGCAAGGCCTGTGCGGCGATCGTCGATACGGGGAAACGCGTGCTCGACGTCGTCGAGCTGCGTCTCGGTGACCGCGCCGGTGCGTAGATCGAAGCGCCAGCGCCACAGGTAGCACGGCTCGAAGGCGTCGGGGCTGCCGTCCCACATCGACGAGTGCCGGCCGGCATCGAGCACCACGACGTTGCCGTCGTCTTCCTCCCAGGCGTTGAGGATGTGGAACACGTAGCAGCTGTCGATGTCGAACCAGCGCGGCTGCGCAGGCGTGGATGAGCCGACGTTGCGACGGTCGAGGAGGCCGATGCGCGACCCGTTGCTGGGCTTCCACTCGAACGGCATACCGCCGGTCATCGCGAGGTCGATGTCGAACACGACCGGGAGGTCGAGGAAGATCGCGTGGTTCCGACTGATCGCGAAGTCGTGCATCATCACCGGCGACGGAACGTTGATCGGCTGGCGGTGCGTGATCTGCCCGCTCGCGTCGGCGACGTAGTACGTCGCGTGCGGCTCCGACACGAGTTCGTAGCCGAAGAAGTGCATCTCGCCGGTTTCGGCACACACGTGCGGATGCGCCGTGAACGGCGTGTCGAGCACACCACCGAAATCGACCGATCCGAGTGTCTCGAGATCAGGCGACACTTCCATCGGGAAGCTGCCTTCCTCGACCGCGAGGATGCGACCGGCGTGGCGGATCACATGCGTGTTCGCGCGACCTGCAGACAGATCGAACTCGAACGTCTCGGGATCGAAGCGCTCCTCGCCTGCGAGCAACTTCGTTCGGACCCAACGGTTTCGATACCACTCGGCCCTGCCGTCGCGGAGGCGGATGCCGTGCAACATGCCGTCACCGTCGAACCAGTGCGCGGGCGGCTCGCCCGACGGGTTCGCACCGTTGCGGAAGAAGCGTCCGCTCAGCTCAGGCGGCAATGCACCGACGATGTCGAGGTCAACCGCCTCGACCTCCTCGGCGACGGGCGCGTAGTTGCCCTTCATGTAGAACGGCAGATCTGTCGTGGTGTCGTCGATCGCGGTCATGTGACAAGCATTCCACGCTCAGCAGCCCCGCCCGTTACGCAACGCGGCGGACGCCCGTGGTGACGTCAGACCGAGATGAGGTTGTGGTCGGAGTTGTTGAGCGAGCGACAACCATCGTCGGTGGTCACGGCGATGTCTTCGAGGCGCATGCCCCACTTGCCGGGGATGTAGATGCCCGGCTCGACGCTGAACGCGTGGCCGACTTCGAGCGGCAGCTCGTTGCCTTCGATGATGTACGGATCCTCATGGGCTTCGAGGCCGATGCCGTGGCCGGTGCGATGGATGAAGTACTCCCCGTACCCGGCTTCGTCGATGATCTGACGCGCCGCACGATCGACGTCCTGGCACGGCGTCCCGGCCGTTGCCGCAGCCACCCCTGCCGCCTGTGCTTCGTACAGCACGGCGTACGCCTCTGCGATGTCGCTCGGGATCTCACCGGTGACGACACAGCGCGTGGTGTCGGAGCAGTAGCCGTTCATGGTGCCACCGAAGTCGCACAGCACGATCTCGTTCTCGCGAATGACACGCGAGCCGGGGTGATGATGCGGACTGGATGCGTTTTCCCCTGCCGCAACGATCGCGAAGTTCACCCGCTGGTGTCCTTCTTCGACGATGCGACGGCCCAGGTAACTCGACACCTCGGCCTCCGTCTTGCCGACGAGCGGAATCTCGCCGCGCTGGAGCTCGCCGGCGATCGTGTCGACCGCTGCGCCCGCAGCGGCGAGCGCGGCGATCTCGGCGGCGTCTTTCGCCATGCGCAAGGCGCCGACGACGTCAACCGACCGGGTAAACGTGGCGCCCGGGAGATGCGGCAGCAATTCGACCAGGAAACGCGCCCACATCTGGTCGCCGACCGCGATGCGTGACGAACCGGCCGCCAGCTTCCCGACCATGGCCGAGGGGTCGTCGGTCTCGGCCCACGGAACCAAGTCGAACACACCCGGCTGCTCGGTGACCCGGGCAGCTTCGAGCCCCGGGATCAGCAGCTTGGCATCACCCTCGCGCGGGACCACGAGCATCGTCAGACGTTCCAACGGCATGGCTTCGTACCCGGTCAGATACGGGAGATCGTGGCCGACCGAGAGGAGGACGGTGTCAACATCGTGTTCGGTCATCGAGGACCGCACACGCGCGAGGCGGTCGAGGTACACGGATGTGTCGAGGGTCGGAGCACTCATGACGCGAGTCTGCCACCGCGCCGGTTGAAGCGCTCGACTCAGTTGTTGCGTTCGACGCCCGAGCCTTCGGCCGGAATCGAACCGAGACGGCCTGCGTTGAAGTCGTCGATCGCCTGCACGATCTCGTCGCGGGTGTTCATCACGAACGGCCCATACCGAGCAATCGGCTCACCGATCGGGCGACCACCGAGCAACAGCACCTCTGCGGGCTCCGAACCGGCGGCCGACACGGTCACCGCACCCGACGACCGTTCGAACGCCACGAGTTGCCCACTCGACGCCTCGGCGTCGTTGGCCACCGCAGAACCGTCGAACACGTGAACAAGCGCAGTCTCGCCGTCGGCGACATTCCACTGGACGGTGTCGCCGGCATGCAAGGTGGCGTGGGCATAGGTGATCGGGATCGACGTCTCGACCGGACCGACGTGTCCGGCGACCGTTCCGGCAAGCACGCGGAGCATGCCGCCGTGATCGAGGCTGGCGCGTGTGAACTCGTCGGCTTCGAACCCCTGGTAGCGCGGCGGAATCATCTTGTCGGCGGCGGGCAGGTTGACCCAGATCTGGAACCCGTGGTTGCGGCCACCGCGCTGCTGCATCTCTTCGGTGGGCATCTCGCTGTGGATCACGCCGGACCCAGCGGTCATCCACTGCACCGCCCCGGGACGGATGACTCCGACTGCACCGGTCGAGTCGCGGTGCTCCATCGCTCCGTCGAGCATGTAGGTCACGGTTTCGAAGCCTCGATGTGGATGGTCGGGCGCACCGATGGCCTCGCCCGGTCCGTAGTCGACCGGGCCCATCTCATCGAGCAGGAGGAAGGGGTCGAAGTGATCGACGGCCGCTGTTGGGAACGGTCGACGTACGACGAAACCCCCGCCTTCGGTCTGGCGATGCGCGGTGACGATCTGCTCGACCGGACGAAGAACGGTGGTGGAGGTCATGTCGACAGCCTACCAGTTCCTTGCGTGCGCAACTATTGGTGTTGACTCAGGAACGAAGCGACTCGAACAGGTCAATCGAGCCGCGTTCGAACCAAGCCGTCCCATCGATCACGCCCGCACCCCGCGTGATCTTGATCCATCCCTGGGTGATCTCGACGCTGCGGACAATGTCAGCGGTCTCGGCAGAAAGATGAACGAGCTCGAGGGCGAGGCGAGACAGCGGCCGATCGACGTTCACAGCACCAACCCGCCGCGCTGCTCGCTGCACATCTGTTTCGCTTGGATTCGGACCGCGCATCAGCCCCGCGAGTTCGTCATCGATCCCATCGAGGTTGCCGGCGATCGCCTCCGCGTGCGCCTTCCATTCAGTGCTGCGGTCGACGATCGAGCGAAGCACCGTTGCGAGCAACGTGTGTTCGGCGGCCCAGTCCTCGATCACGTACATCCCGCCCTCTCGAAGCAGCGGGAAAACCATCTCGAGCGTTCGACGAGTTGGTCCGAAGATATGAGATGCATCATCGATGACCAGATCAAGTGGCTCGGTTCCGAACTCGCGATTGAGGATCTCGACAACGACCTGATCTCCCTGATCGACACCGAGAAACGGTCGGACCACGTCGGCGAGACCAGCTTGCTCAAGGTGAGCGCGCAGCACCGGCAGCTCGTTGTCGCTCAGGTCGAAAGCGACCAACTTCTCGGGCTGAGCGATTGCCGCCGAAAGGCTGATACTGCCGCCACGGAAGATGCCGAATTCGACGATGCGGCGCGGCTCGACTTCGCGGAGTAGCTCGTCGAGCTGCTCGATGAGTACCCGCGACTTGAAGACGGGAGGCGTCCCGAATTGATTGGATGACGGAGGTGGAACCGCGTACACGAACGTGTGATCGCCAACCGTGACCTCGCCGGGCGCGGTGAAGTCGACCGTTTGCACGCTCACGACCGTAGCGTTCGCCGCTTCCGTCAGGCGCGATCCAAAGCATTGAACCGTTTCGGTGACCTGGTCTAGCCCTCGTACCGGAGTGGTCCAGCTCCACACGGCTGCACTGGATTGCAGTCGTACGCCCGGTCGTACGACCATCGCAGTTCGTCAAAGTCCCGAATGATCCGGTCCACCTCCGCCGCCGGCATTGGCTGAAGAACCTCGGTGGCTTTCCCCGGGTCACACATGCCGGACGCCAGCGCGAGGTCCTGACAGATCGTCTGGCGGGTGACCTGCCAACGATCGCCGTTGAAGACGGCCTGACCAAAGCGACCGGCAAAGGTCCCGGTCGGAGCATCGATCGTGTACCGGAACCACGCCGTGGCCGGATCGGTGAAGACGACCTCGTCGATCCTGTATGTGGCAGCTGCCGCAGACTCGGCGAAGTTGCCGGCGTTCATCTGGTCGACCGCGGCGTCGACACCGGTGTAGTCATCGAGCAGGTCCCGCGGTCGCTCCTCGTCGGGAATCGATCGGTCGACGAGCAGTGCGTGCGTCTCACGGACCTCCTGCTCGGCGGCGACCACATCAGCGGGCTGCCCACCGGGTTCGGGCAACGGCAACCCGTGAAACTCCCCAGCGAAACATTCAGCGGGCGTGCGCACCACGTCGTCCGGGTAGATGTCGCCGTCGCCTGTCCGAAGCGCAGGATCGCTGAACTCGGTGGCCGAGTCCAGGTCGTCATAGCCGACTTCGATCACGGCCACGCCGTTGCGGAACTCGGCGACGTCAGCATCAGCGCTCGCCCCGGCGAGGCCAAGCTCGAGCGCCGGACCATTCGTGCGCACCACGAGTCGCGTGCCGGCCTCGAAATCAGCGCCATACGAGTAGTGCACCGACGTCGGGTACTGATCCGACAACGGGAACGAGTACAGGACGTCCCATCGAGACCGGTCGAAACGGGCGCCCGAAGACACGCCGACGAAGAGGGCCGGCTCGCTGAGACATGTTTCCGTGGATCCCGTTGGCGCAACCCACTCGATGTCGAACAGTTCGCCGTAGCTCACGTCGCTCTCGCGAATTTCGAACGTCGCGCCACTCGGCAAGACCCGCTCGTAGATCACGGTGGTGTGCTCGAGAAAGTCAGCGGCCGGGTCGGGGATGTCCGGATCGAACTCGGCATCCGTTCTCGGCAATTGAACAAGGCCCGAGTCACCCTCGACGAGGTCACCCGCGAGTGGATCGGTGGACGCCGGTTGTCCGCTGACCGCCGGTACCGGGTCGTCTTCAATCCGCGTGAACCACGCGAGGAGCCCGACCACGAGGACGATCGCGACGCAAAGACCCACGATTCGCTGCCAGTTGGTGTCACGACCAGATGCGGTACCGGCGTCGTGCTCCATCAATCGATCGTATCGAACTCGCCGATCGCGTCGAGCGCCCGCTCGACCGCTCCGGGGTATCCCCCGTCGAACTTGATCGCGTGGACGACCAGCGGCGCGAGCTGATGCAATGGCACACGCTCCTCCCAGCCATCCGCGAGCGGGAACTCGTCGTCGTAGGCACCGAAGCACGCGGCGCCGAACCCGCCGAACAGCCGCATCATCGCCAGGTCGAACTCTCGATGTCCACCGTGTGCGGCGGGGTCGATCAGCCAATTGCCGCCCGACGAGTCGACCAGGCGGTTCCCCGCCCAGAGGTCGCCGTGAAGCCGAGCGGCAGGCTCGTCGGCGGCGCCGAACTCATCGAGCCGTTCCGCCACCTTGACGAGTCGGTCGATGGCTCCCGGCGGCAAGGCCTGCTCGTCCGCGCTCAGTCGAGCCAACGGCAGCAGCCGGTTCGACGCATAGAACTCCGCCCACGTGGCACACGGTTCGTTCGGGAGCGCTCGGCTACCCGTGGTTCGGCGATCGCTTCGCCCGAAGCACGGAGCACCCGACCGATGCAGCTCCGCGAGCCCGCGTCCGAAGTCGACGTCGGTCGACGCCATGGGCGCACCCTCGTCGATCCATTCGAGCACGAGCAAGCCCGGCTCGACCGCAACGACGCGCGCGACGTCGATTGTCGACGAGCCACTTAGGCCATCGGCGAGCCACGTGAGCCCCGCCGACTCGGTTTCGAAGAACATCGGCGGCGGGTCGCTGTGGGTCTTGGCAAAGACCACTCGCCCATCGTCGAGCACCACCCGTCGCGCGTCGGCGACGTCTCCCCCACCGACCCGACTCACCTCGAGCACGTCCGCGTCGAGCACAGCTCGAAGCCGATCCTCGAAGCTCGACGGTTCGCCACTCACGCCGGCACGGGAGTGCTCGGCGCAGCGGGTTTCCGAACGAGTCGATCGGCGTACTTGGCTGCAATTGGGCCGCCGATGGCCGTCGCGAGCACATAGGTGGCCACCAGCGCACCGAGTTCGGGCCCATCGACCAGATCGGCCCCGAGCGCCGCGATCACGATCGAGAACTCTCCGCGTGCGATCAACGTCGCACCAGCGCGCACCCGGCCTTTCTTTCCAGCTCCGACCTGGCGGGCAGCAAACCAGCCGGTGGCCAACTTCGTCAGCGCGGTGAAAAGCGCGAGACCGAGGCCGGGAAGAAGCCATTCGATGAGATCAGCAGGGTCGACCTGGAACGAGAAGAAGATGAAGAACACCGCCGCGAACAGGTCACGCAACGGCGAGATCAACGTCATCGCCCGCTCCTCCGTCTTTCCCGACAGGCCGAGTCCGACGAGGAACGCCCCGATGGCGCCCGACACGTCGAGCTGCTGCGCAATGCCGGCAACCAACAGCGTGATCCCGAACACGGACAACAGCAGCGACTCGTCGGACCCACCGGCGAGCAGGTCACTCATCCGAGCTCCGTAGCGCAGTGCGAGCAGCAGGATCACGGTCACGACAACGAGCGCAACCGCCACGTTGAAGCTGGTCGCCGCGACCGTGCCACCGACGATGAGCGCCGCGACGACGGGCAGGTACACGGCCATCGCGAGGTCCTCGACCACGAGCAAATTGAGGACGGCAGGGGTTTCGCGAAACCCGAGCCTCCCGAGATCACTCAGCACCTTGGAGACCACGCCCGACGAACTCACCCACGTCGCTCCGCCGAGCAACACTGCGGTCAGCGGCGACCACCCCATCAACAGCCCGAACCCGACTCCTGGGAGTGCGTTGAGCAGCATGTCGACCACCCCTGCGAGCACGCCGGTCCGCAACCCCTCGCGCAACTCGACATCGGAGTATTCGAGTCCGAGCGTGAACAGCAGTAGCAGGACGCCGATCTCGGCGACGACCGAGATGAACGACTCGCTCACATCGAGCTGGACGACACCACCTTCGCCCAGCAGCAGCCCGGCCAGCAGATACAGCGGCACCGCAGAGATGCCGAGTCGTCCGGCCAGGCGCGACAGCAACGCGAGGCCGACGGCCAGCGCGCCGATCTCGACGAAGGCCAGTGCAGCTTCGGAACTTCCTGCTGCGAAAATCACCGCGCTCAGGACGCCATGAACGAGCGGAGTGCAGCCAAGCCCTCAGCTGTGCCGACGGCGACCACCACATCACCCTCGTCGAACACGAACTCCGGATCGGGTGCCGGCACACTCGTGTCACCGCGCATCACGGCAACGATCGACGCGCCCGTGCGCGTTCGGTACTCACCGTCGCGAATCGACTGACCGACGACCGCGGTGCCCGGGGTGACGTGAATCCACTCGATCGCGAGACCGTCGATCTGATGTTGCACCGCCGCAACGGTCTCGGTCACGTGACTGGCGCCGAGCAACTCAGCGAGCGTTTGGCTGTCGGCGCGAGTCAGCGTGAGCAACGAAGCACATGCATCGGGGTCTGCGGAGTCGTACACCACCACTTCGCGTCGCCCATCGTGGTGGGTGATCACGCCGACGCTCTGGCCTGCTTCGTTGATGTATTCGTGTCGCACTCCGACGCCGGGAAGTCGGGTTTCGTTGACATTCGACATCGTCGAAGTATCACACGAAGAACGCGGGACGGCATTGCCGATCGGTGGCCGATACGACGGTCGATCGTTGCGCGCAACTGCTGTCAGATCGGTGCGCTGATCGTCTCGATCAGATCCCACCGGTTGCCGTAGAGGTCGCGAAAGACCGCCACCCGCCCGTACGGCTCGTCGCGAGGCTCTTCTTCGAAGACCACACCACGCTGGCTGTAGACCATGTGATCCATGTCGAAGTCCTCGGTGTGCAGGAAGAACGACACTCTCCCGCCGGTTTGATCACCGATGCGGGCTCGCTGTTCGTCGTTGTCGGCACGGGCCAACAGCAGATGCGCTGACGACAGTTCACGTTCGCTTCCTGGCGGCGACACGACGACCCAGCGCTTGTCGTCCTGCTTGATGTCTTTCATCAAGGTGAAGCCGAGATCTTGCACGTAGTGCTTGATCGCCCGGTCGTAGTCGTCGACAACCACTGCGACAAGACCGAGAGAGGACATACCCCTCATGATGCCACGGCATTGTGCAAAGCGTGGCTGAGTGTGAAAGCCAGGGAAACTTCGAAACGCCCCGAGCTGCCCACTCACCCGTCTCAGTAGCGTGGCTCCATGAATCAGAACGCCGACACCGATCAGGGCACCAACACCCCTTCCACGCAGATCGACCTCTACTGGCGACCGGGCTGCGGTTTCTGCTCGTCGCTGCGCAATCAACTCGACAAGCTCGGCATCGAGCGCGTCGAGCACGACATCTGGGACGAGCCGAACAAGGCGGCGGTCGTCCGTCAGCATGCGAATGGAAACGAAACCGTTCCGACCGTCGTCATCGGCGGCGTTGGCATGGTCAACCCATCAGCCAAACAGCTGGCCGCTCATCTCGCCGAACACGCACCGCATCTCCTCCCCGAAGGATTCGAGCCGCCGCAACAGAGTGGCGTCGGCCGAGCCATCGGCAAGATCTTCAGGTGACGAAGCTCACCAGAGCGGCATCGCAGCGTCTGACGACGTAGCGTTCTGGAAATGAGTGACACCGCGCCCACGCGCCATCCTCAACTCGAGGGCACCGAGATCGCCGATTCAGTGATCGATCTCATCGGGGAGACACCGATGGTGCGCATGAAGCGAATCAGCGAAGAACAGGGAATCACCTGTGTGCTGGCGATGAAGCACGAGGTGACCAATCCTGGAGGTTCATCGAAGGACCGCCCTGCGCTCGAGATGATTCTGGCCGCCGAGGCCAGCGGTGAACTGAAGCCGGGCGGCACGATCGTGGAACCCACGTCGGGCAACACCGGGGTCGGTCTCGCGATCGTCGCGGCACAGCGCGGGTACAAGTGCGTGTTCGTGATGACGAACAAGGCGGGCAAAGAGAAGGTCGACCTGTTGCGTGCGTACGGCGCCGAAGTCGTCGTCTGTGACGTCGCCGTCGCTCCCGACGATCCGGGCAGCTACTACTCCGTCGCCGAGCGTCTCACCCACGAACGCGACGCCTTTCGTCCGAACCAGTACGCCAACCCGCACAACCCCGTCGCGCACACCAAGACCACCGGCCCGGAGATCTGGCGGCAAACCGGCGGGCGGATCACGCACTTCATCGCCGGCGCGGGCACCTGCGGCTCGATCACCGGAACGGGTCGATACCTGAAAGAGATGAACCCGGACATCAAGATCATCGCAGCAGACCCCGAGGCGTCGGTGTTCTCAGGCGGATCGGGGCGCCCGTACCTCGTCGAAGGGGTGGGCGAGGACTTCTTCCCAGCGGCCTACGACGGTGACCTGTGGGACGAAGTCATCCCGATCAGCGACGAAGAGAGCTTTCTCACCGCCAGGTACGTCAGCGAGACCGAAGGCATCCTCATCGGTGGCTCGGGCGGCACCGCCGTCGCCGCGGCGATGAAGGTCGCGAAGCAAGCAGACGACGACGCTGTGGTCGTGGTGTTCAATCCCGACTCGGGACGCGGCTATCTGTCGACGGTGTTCAACGAAGCGTGGATGATGAACTTCGGCTTCCTCCAGGAATGTGATCAGTGCGTCGGGGCGGTCCTCGACACTCGCAACGCATCGATCGAGAACCTGCTCTACGTCAATCCATCACAAACTGTCGCCGATGCGATCGAGATCATGCGCTCCAACGGGGTGAGTCAGCTTCCGGTGTGCAAGAACACGCCGCCGTTCGCAAACGCCGAGGTGTCGGGCTCGGTCGACGAACTCGAGTTGATGGAAGTGATCAGTCGCGATCCGGGCGCCATGAAAACCGAGGTCGAGAAGGTCATGTCGGCGAAGTTGCCGACGATCGGCGTCGGCCAAAAGGTCGAGCTGGCCGTCGAGATGCTGGAGAACGCTCCCGCGCTTCTCGTGCTGTCCGGCGGGCGCCCGCTCAGCGTCCTCACCCGCACCGACGTCCTGTCGTACTTCACCGCCATCGCCGAATCGATCGCGGCACACGACACAGCCAACGAAACAGAAGGAGACGTCTGATGGGCGACATCGAACAGGAGCACGAGCTCGCAGGCTTCTCGACCCGGGCCATTCACGCAGGCCAGGAACCCGACCCCACCACAGGTGCGGTCGTCACCCCGATCTCGCTGTCGACCACGTTTGCTCAAGATGGCGTCGGCAACCACAAGGGGTTCGAGTACTCCCGGTCCGGCAACCCGACGCGCACGGCCGTCGACACGCAGATCGCGTCACTCGAAGAAGCTCGCTACGGGATGTCGTTCGCGAGTGGGCTCGCGGCCGAAGACAACATTTTGCGCGTGCTCAAGCAGGGCCAGCGTGTCCTGCTCGGCAACGACGCGTACGGCGGCACCTTTCGACTGATCGCGAACGTGTGGAGCCCGATGGGGTACCCATGGAGCGCTGTCGACCTCACCGATCTCGACGGGCTGCGGGCCAATTGGCCCGACGACACCGGGATGATCTGGTTGGAGACTCCAACCAACCCGCTGCTCACCTGCTTCGACATCGAAGCCATTGCCGCGATCGCCCACGAGCGTGGCGCGATCGTCGTGGTCGACAACACCTTCGCGACGCCGTACCTGCAGCAGCCGATCACGCTCGGTGCCGACATCGTCGTGCACTCGGCAACGAAGTATCTCGGCGGGCACAGCGACGTCGTGGGCGGATTCGTCGCGACCTCGAACGACGAGTTGGCCGAGAAGATCGCCTACACGCAGAACGCGGCCGGAGCGGTGCCTTCGCCGTTCGACTCGTATCTCGTACTGCGCGGCGTGAAGACGCTCGCCATCCGGATGGATCGACACTGCCAGAACGCACGCGCAATCGTCGACTTGCTGGTCGATCACCCGGCGATCGAGCGGGTGCTCTACCCGCAACTGCCCGACCACCCCGGCCACGAAGCCGCTGCGAAGCAGATGAAGGACTTCGGCGGCATGGTGTCGTTCCAAGTGAAGGCCGGCCGCGACGCCGCCATGCGCGTCGCCGACGCCACGTCGATCTTCACGCTCGCCGAGTCGCTCGGCGCCGTCGAGAGCCTGATCGAGCATCCTGCCGCCATGACACACATGTCGGCCGCGGGCTCACCGCTCGAAGTCCCCGACAACCTGGTGCGGCTCTCCGTCGGGATCGAAGACTCGCACGATCTGGTCGACGACCTCGCTCAGGCCCTCGACTCGATCTGACCGGCGTCCCGCTTCGACCAACTGTCGGCGTCAGCACCGGGTCCTGAGCCGTCGCCGACCGAGCGCCGGATCGCTGGGACAACGAACGCGAGGATGGGCGCGAGCATCAGAGCGATGAGCGGTACGCCCGAGATCGGGATCGCATCAGCACATTCGCGATATCCCCCGATGGCCCCTGCGGTGATCAGGCGCAACACCACGACCAAAGCTGCGTATGGGGTCAACGCGAGGAGTACGGAGATGAGCCACGAGGGCCGACGGCCGGGCCGCACACGCGTCCAGATCACGTGGCCGAGAGTGCCGGCAATCAACACGAGGCTCCAGCCACGCAAGAACAGCGGCCACGACGCGAGTTCGCCGGATTGAGGCGAATTCGCCAAGGCGTACGCTCCCGGCCCGCCTGAGCCGAACGTGTCGCAGATGACGTCCGCTCGCGTCCACAACACGGTGAAGCCACCGACGAGGAACGCGGCAACAGCGGCGGGCAATTGGATGACGAAGGTGCGCCTGATCGATGTCACGTTGAGTTGGACGCTCCCCGACCGTCGCAGGTTCCCGTACCCGACCGCGTGTCGGTGCGGAGGTCTTGCGTCTCGTGCCGCGGGCGACCATCCTGGACACATGACGAAGTTCGGCGGCCAGCATGCTCATCGGGTGTTTCTCCCCCAGGCGCTGGGTGGCGACGAGTTCCTCCGGGTCACGTGGCACGAGCACAACGGCGTGTTCGTGTTCTCTCAGTGGGAACGTGAGCGCTGCGTCGCGGCGACTCCCGTTCGCGTCGACCAGCTCGGCGATCTCGGCACGATGATCGTGACCGCCGTTGGCGAAGAAATGCGCAAAGCTGCGTCGACCCCCTCGTGGGACGCTCCTGCCCGCGACGGCGTCGTGCACCTCGGCCGCGAGCTCCCCGCCTAACGAAACGCTTCGCTGAGCAACCTGTCGAACACCTCCGGCTGTTCCAGGTTGACGTAGTGACCGCTGTTGGCCACGACATGAAAAGCTCGGTTCGGTCGTTGTGTGAGCGCTCGCAGTTTTGCGGGGGCCGGGGCCACATCGGTGGCGCCGCTGATCCCGATGAGCGGCTTGTTCCAGCCTGCAGCGAATGCTGAGAGGTCACTGCGATCGTGAAACGCCCGCACGCCGTTGACCACGACACTGACGTCCTGCTCCATCGCCCAGTCTCTCGCCGACTCCTTGACCGCCGCCGATGTCTCGTCGCCAAACAGTGGCAACCAGTACCTCTCCCAGGCTGCGGACATGCCCTCGGTCTCCAGCAAGCAAACCGCCTCGTCACGCAGCGCTGGCTCAGGCCGAACCTCGGCCTTGGCCCCGACGAGCACGATTGCGGCGACCTGCTCCGGCGCCTGTCGAGCCACCTCCAACGCGCATGATCCTCCGACCGAGCAGCCGACGACGACGAACTCCTCAGAACCTGCCTGGTCCAGCACCGACGACGCCCACTCCTCGATCGATGCACCGCGAGCGAACAGGTCCGGCGCATCGGTTGGTCCGCCCCAAGCGGCGGTCGTGTCATCCCACATCCGACCGTCGAACGGCAGCGCGTGCAGAAACCTCAGCTTCATCTGACGACAGCAACGACCAGCCGATGAACGCGGACTGTTCGTTCGACCTTGGCGAGGCCGAGTACGAGTGCGGCGTTCTTCAGGCGCATGATGATCTTCTCCTCGATCGGGCAACTGTGTCGGACCCTACGACACGACGCCGCAGCTCTTGAACGCGCATCGAGCGCAGCGGGAACCCGATCGGAGCCGATTCGGGCCAACCCGTGCCATCCTGTGGTGCATGAGCGACACGCCCGATCTCCCAGTGGTGGAACGGCGACGAACCGACGGCACGCCCGCGGATCGAACGATCCCACCCGCCGAGCTCGATCCACTCCGTGCGCCGACCGATCGTCCCATCGTCATCGCGGCCAACCGGCTACCGGTCATGCGCACCGACGACGGCTGGTCACCGTCACCAGGTGGCCTCGTACGTGCGTTGTATCCCATGCTGCGCGAGTCGGGCGGAACGTGGGTGGGCTGGACCGGCGACGCCGACGACGCAGCCGAGCCGTTCTCGGTCGAGGGCGTCGACCTTCACCCGGTTGCCGTCAGCGCAGAGGAGATGGAGCTCTACTACGAGGGCTTCTCCAACGACGCGCTCTGGCCGCTCTACCACGACGCCCTGCGCGAGTCGACCTACAGCGGCGAACAGTGGGATGCATACCAAGCCGTCAACGAACGTTTCGCCATCGCCCTCGCCAACATCGCTCCGGAGAACTCGGTCGTGTGGATCCACGACTACCAGCTGCAGCTCGTACCGGCGATGTTGCGCCGACAGCGCCCCGACCTCACGATCGGCTTCTTCCTGCACATCCCGTTTCCTCCCGCCGAACTGTTCACACGGCTTCCGTGGCGCGATGAGATCATCCAAGGTTTGCTCGGCTGTGACCTCATTGGATTCCAACGACCCAAGGACGCTGCGAACTTCCAGGCAGCGGCGAGCCAGCTCCTCGACGCCGACACCGATCCGGACGGCACGATCCGGCTGGATGGGGGCACCACGATCGCCGGAGTGTTCCCGATCTCGATCGATGTCACCGAAGTCGAGGAAATCGCGGCCGGTCGAGCAACGCGCCAGCGAACGAGCCAAATCCGTGCCCGCCTCGGCGACCCCGAGGTCATCATGCTCGGCGTCGACCGGCTCGACTACACGAAGGGCATCGGCCTGCGCCTCAAGGCGTTCGCTCAGCTCCTCGAAGACGAACGACTCGACCCCACTCGCCACGTGATGGTGCAGGTCGCCACGCCCACCCGCGAGGCGGTGGAGCACTATCAAGACGAACGCGCCGAGATCGAACGCCTCGTGGGTGAGATCAACGGCCGCTTCAGCCGCATCGGGCTCCCCGTCGTCCACTACCTGTACCAGACCCTGCCGTACGACGAACTCGTGGCCCTCTACCGCGCCGGCGACGTCATGCTGGTCACGCCATTCCGCGACGGGATGAACCTGGTCGCAAAGGAGTACTGCGCGGCACACATCGACGGCGACGGCGTGCTGGTGCTGTCAGAGTTCGCTGGCGCTGCCGACGAGCTGACCGAAGCGGTGCAGGTCAACCCACACGACGACCGCGCGCTCCAGGATGCGATCGTCGAAGCGGTCGAGATGCACCGACACGAACGCCGCGGTCGCATGGAGGGCCTCCGCAACCAAATTCGCAAGAGCGATGTGCAGGGTTGGGCCGCCCGATTCCTCGCCGCACTCGACGCGACCACGCCGACCACGACGCCCTGACATGAGCGACACCACCTCCCGCGACGCGAGCGTGTTCGACGAACCACGAGCGCTGGCGACCATCGTACTGGCGCTCCCTCGGCCGCTCCTGATCGTGTTCGACTGTGATGGCGTGTTGGCACCGCTCACCGACCATGCCGACGACTCCGTCCTCAACCCAGGCATCGGTGAGGACCTGGCCGCACTGGCCGCTGTCGACGGCATCGACGTCGCGATCTTGTCGGGCCGGTCACTCAAGGGGCTCGAACAGTTCGCCTTCGACGACTCGATCGCCGTTGCGGGGAGCTACGGGGGCGAGCGACGGGGGCGTTCGCCCGAACCGCTCACGCCCGAGGAGCAACGCAGGCTCGCGGCAATCGACGATGTTCTGGAAGCCGCTGTCGACGTGGGTGGTGCCGGCGCATGGATCGAACGCAAGCCGACGAGTTCAGTGCTCCATGTGCGCGAGGCCGATCCCGACAGCGGCCGCGCCGCCGTCGAACTGGTGCACGAACGCCAGCGCGTCTTGCGTGGCCACGAATGCCACGATGGCGACAACGTGGTCGAGCTGATGGCCCGTCCAGCGAACAAGGGGAACGGGCTTCGAGCGCTGCGCAACGAGTTCGCGCCGACCTCGGTCGTCTATCTCGGCGACGATCTGCCCGACGAGGAAGCGTTTGCCGTGCTGTCGCCAGACGACGTCGGCATCAAGGTCGGAACCGGAGCGTCGATCGCTCCATACCGTGTCGCCGACCCGGATGCGATCACCGAACTCATCGTCGCGCTCCGGACCGCGGCTCAGAACAGGGACGCTTGACCTGCCGGCGGTGTCCGCTTGATCGCCGTCCACGGGTTGTAGTTGTCCATGAAGACCCAGCTCCGACGATGAATCGTGGACGGGCCGTATCCGAGCAAGGCTGACTTGTGGATCGGGCAGGGGTACCCCTTGTTCGTGTCGAACGACCAATTCGGGTAGTGCTCGGACCATTCGCGCATTTCGCGGTCACGGACGACCTTGGCGAGGATGCTCGCCGCCGCGACACTCAAGCAGCGCAAGTCGGCCTTGACCGCGAGTTCGACCTTGGCGACCGCTGGCGAGACGAAGTCCCACTTTCCGTCGGTGACCGCGATGTCTGGCACCACGGTCAACCCCTCGATCGCCCGGTGAGCAGCAAGCTTCTGCGCGGCCGACATGCCCAACCGATCACATTCCTGCTGACTCGCCGCGCCGACCGCCCACGACACGCACCACTCGGCGATCGGGTCGAACAACGCCTCGCGCTGACGTTCAGACAGCAGCTTCGAATCGCGCACCCCGTTCACCCTGCGGTCCCGCGGGAGCACCGCGGCACCCACCATCAGCGGGCCTGCCCACGAGCCGCGGCCCACTTCGTCGATGCCGACGATCGTCTCGAACCCCTTGGCCCACAACGACTTCTCGATCTCGCGGGTTGGTGCTCGTGTCTGTGACACCCGTCGTTTCGTGGCGGCCATGTCGTTCAGTTGAAGCTGACGTCTCCCGGCGAGCCGCCGCCGTTCGCCGAGCCGCTGGGCGAATCAGCGGCTGCGCCGCCTCGTGCTGCGTCGCTGATCGACGACGCAGGTGGCGATGGGTCAACGGCGACGTCGAGGCGCCGGATCTTCGCGCCCTCGGCGCCGAGGCGTGGCGCTGGCCAGAGCGTCTCTCCGGCCGCCTCGTCGGTCGACCAGTCGGGAGCGGAGTCGGGCGCCGTCAGTGTCAACGGTGTGCCCCCATGCTGCTCCCACAGCACCGCGGGCCGCTCGCCATGCCATCGCAGCGCGAACGACACTGTCGTTGCCGAACTTCCGACGCCACCGATGGGCACGCCGTGCACTTCGAAGTTGCTTCCGACCCAGCCGGTGGGAATCCCGCCCGGCAGGAGCACACCGTCGGACGCAAGCCGACGCTCGACAGATCGAACGAACCGTCCGACCGATGCATCGCGCCGGAGGTCGGCGAGCGATCGAATGGCATCGGCTGATGCTTCATCGTTGCTCTTGTTCGCAACTCGCTCGATCATGCGGTCGATGTCGGCGGCGGCGCGATCATCGCCTGCGCGTGCTGCGACGAATCGGGCGCCCGCGAGCGCATCGACGGTTTCGGCCACGTTGGGGGCATCCGACGGACGTTCACCTCTCCCCCGACGGAACCATCGGGCCGACTCACCCGAACTCAACCGAGCAACCCGCTCGGCCGGCTCGACGACGTCCATCAACCAGGCGTCGGCTGCGTCGCCGCATCGCACCAGCTCAGCGACATCGAGGAGGAACCCGACCGGGTCCTCGTCAGCGTCGACGGGGCCTTCGAGCAACAGGTCGCACCGCGCGGCAACCAGCGCCTCGGCGAGCGCTTCATCGGGGAGCACGACGCGACTCGCTTGTTCGGCGACGCGAGTCCAACCACGGGCGACGGCGAGCATCGGAGGCAGCGCGGGAAGCGACGCCAACGACTCACCGCTGAGGCCATCGGGGCCAGGCACGACAACTCGCACGGAGGCGCGGTGGCCGACCGGCAGCACGATCGCGTCATCGGGCAGCTCGATTCCCTGCACCGGCACATCAGCAGGCGGTCGCTCGGTGACGAGCCCGGCACCCGTGACCGCCACGGCAAACGGCATCGGCGATTCATTCTCGAACTCGACGACGACCATCCCGCCTCGCTCGGGCACGGCCCAGACACGCTGCACGGCGTCGCCGTCGGGAACCCGAAGGCGTGTCTCGACGACCGGTGACCCTTCGATGCGGCTCTGGCGAACCGTCGGCTCGTTCGCGGGCACATGCCATCGGTCGTCGGCGGCAACGAACCAGTCGAGCGCGGGCGCAGCGTCGGCACCCCATGCGGTGAGAGCGCCCCAAGCGCTCACCGACCAGCGTGGTGGCAGGCCGGTGACGCCGATGGTGATACCTGGGTCGTCGTCGCCCTCCGCAGCTTCGGGGGCGCTGGCGTCGACGTGTGAGCTCACAGGATCAGTCAAGCGGCGATCGCGGCAGGAACATCAGGTGCGTTCACTCTTCGAGTCACGTTCCATCAGCGAAGCCAGCGCATCTTTGGCCGAGCGACCCTCGTGGCAGACCGCGACAACTTGTTCGGTGATCGGCATGTCGATGTCGTGGCGCGCCGCGAGTTCGAGGACGCTCGGACACGACTTCACTCCTTCGGCGACCATGTTCATCGAGTCGATGATGCCGTCGATGGACTCACCTTCGCCGAGCCGGCGCCCGACCGTGTTGTTCCGACTCTGCGTCGATGCACACGTCGCAATGAGGTCACCCATCCCGGCAAGGCCGGAGAACGTCGCGGGATCGCCACCGAGCACTTCTCCCAAACGGGTCATCTCCGCGAGGCCGCGTGTGATGAGCGTGGCACGGGTGTTGTCACCAAAGCCCATGCCGTTGGCCATTCCCGACGCGATGGCGATCACGTTCTTGACCACGCCCGCGACCTCGCATCCGACCACGTCAGGGTTCGTGTAGACGCGTAGCGATGGCCGCGCGAACACCCGCTGCAATTCACCCGCGATCCGGTCGTCGTCGATCGCGACGACGCTGGCCGCCGGTTGACCGCTGATGATCTCCTTGGCCAGGTTCGGCCCGGTGAGCACGGCGATCGGATGACCGGGCATCTCCTCCGCCGTGACTTCGCTCATGCGCTGCTGTGTGTCGCGCTCGAGCCCCTTCGACAGCGTCACCACCGGCACCCACGGGCGCAGGTGCGATGCAACCTCGCGAGCCACCTCGCGGTAGCCATGCGAGGGGACCGCCATCACGATGACGTCGGACTGGGACACGATTGCCTCGAGCGAGCTGGTCGACGACAGCGTGTCGGGCAACTCGAACCCGGGGAGATAGCGCGAGTTCGTGTGCTGGCCGGAGATCTCGGCCGCCAGTTCATCACGCCGCGCCCACAGACGGGTCGTGGTATTCGCCGCGGTCATCGCTGCCACCGTCGTACCCCACGACCCGGCCCCGATCACACCCACCGACAACGTGGTGCGGTGTGCGGCCGGTGCGGCATCGAGCGTTTCTTCGGTCGTCATGTCCAGTTCCCCTTCTCCGGCCGTCGTTCGACGTCGGCCCAGGCGACCGTAGTCCAGCTCTGGTCAGAGGTCTGCTGTCAGCTGATTCGTACACTCATCGTGTGAGCCTCGCCGTCTTGATGCCCGTGAAGGCGTTCCACGAGGCAAAGCAGCGACTCGCTGGCGTACTCGATCCCAGCGAGCGCAGGCGTCTGGCCGTCTGGATGGCTGATGGCGTGGTCCGCTCGGCGGGCGAAACGCCGGTATTCGTCGTCTGCGATGACGCCGATGTCCGAGCCTGGGCCGAAGAGGCCCGCGCCACGGTGTGCTGGACTGCTCAACTCGGCCTCAACGGCGCAGTCGATGACGGCGTTCGAGCGGTGGCTTCGGCCGGGTTCGATCACGTCATCGTGACGCACGCCGACCTCCCGCTTGCCACACAGCTCGTCAGCGTCGCACGGCCGGGTACGGCGACGTTCGTTCCCGACCGGCGCCGCGACGGTACGAACGTCATGGCGTTCCCACTCCAACAGCAGATCCCCGCAAGTTACGGCGTTGGCTCGTTTGCCCGACACTGGGCAGCTGCCGCTGGCCAACCTCGCGAGATCCGCGTCGATGCACAGCTGTCCGTCGACGTCGACACCGCGTCCGACCTTTCCCATCCACTCCTCAGCAAGGTGCTTCCTACATGGCTGCCAACGATCCCGGCCAACCGCTTCACCCAACGTCCGGCATGACCCGGTCACCCGACGACGTGTCTCATTGGACGACGAACCTCGCACCGCCGACCTCGGCGCTCGCCATCGGGGCACATCCCGATGATGTCGAGTTCGGGTGCGGCGGCCTGGTCGCGAAGTGGGCCGCTGCGGGATGCACCATTCATCACCTCGTGTGCACCGATGGCTCGAAGGGCACGTGGGATCCCGAGGCCGACACCGTTGCGCTCGCTGCCCGACGCCAAGACGAGCAACGTGAGGCCGCACGACGATTGGCAGGCGACCAGGCCGGTGAGGTGCGCTTCCTCGGGCGCATCGACGGTGAACTCGACAGCTCGCTCGATAGACGCGGCGAGGTTGCGCGCATCATTCGCGAGCTCCGTCCAGCGGTCGTGCTCAGCCATGACCCGTGGAAGCGCTACCGGCTGCACCCCGATCACCGCCACGCTGGCTTGCTCGCATGCGAGGGCATCGTGGCCGCCCGCGACCCACACTTCTTCCGCGAGCACGGCATCCCCCACCACCGCCCGGATGCGCTGCTGCTCTGGGAAGCCGATGAACCCGACCACGTCGAGGACGTCACCGACTGGGTCGACACGAAACTCGACGCGCTCGAAGCGCACGAGAGCCAGTTCGAGTCGACGATGAAGGCGGCCGACCCAGCTGAGCTCGAGGCGTTCAGAGTGCGCATTCGTACACGTCTTGCCGAGCTCGGTCGCCCTCACGGCGTCGAGGCCGCCGAAGTGTTCAAGCTGATCAACAGCCTGTAGAAAACGACGAACGGGTGGGAGCCGAAGCTCCCACCCGTTCAACGCTGTTCGGCGGACCGAACTCGTTTACTTCTCAGCGCTTGCGCGCGGTCTTCTTCTTGGCTGCTGCCTTCTTCTTCTTGGCCGGAGCCTTCTTGGCTGCTGCCTTCTTCTTCGCAGCTGCCTTCTTCTTGGCCGGAGCCTTCTTGGCTGCTGCCTTCTTCTTCGCGGCAGCCTTCTTCTTGGCCGGAGCCTTCTTGGCTGCTGCCTTCTTCTTCGCGGCAGCCTTCTTCTTGGCCGGAGCCTTCTTGGCTGCTGCC
>CALICC010000368.1 GCA_938049325.1 uncultured Ilumatobacter sp.
GATCGTCACCGCTGCTGCGGTGACCTGCTGAGGAATCAGATCGGTGTCGCCGATGGAGACCCGAATCGTCTGGTTGTCGATGCGCTCGCACGAACAGTTGGCGAGGCGCGTGTCGGTGATCCGGTGCGGGCCGACGGCTTCGAACGCGGATGGCGTTCCGACAGCTGCTTCGACGACGTTCTCACCGCCTGCCTGTGCGTGGAAACCAGCTGCCGCGACGACGGCCGCAAAGACGAGCAGGCAAAGCCGTTCGACGACACTTCTTCTGCGATTCATGCAGTAGTAATCGTCAAGCCCGGCTCAAGGCTTGAGTCTCCTAGAGATCTTTCACCAGGCGGAGCGCGTCGTAGATCGCTGCATGGATGTTGCGCCCGGCAACGGCGTCGCCGATCCGGAAGAGTTGGAATCTTCCGTCTGGGTTTCGCTCGAGTGTTTGTGCGCGACCTTCCATCAGGGCGCCGTAGTCGACTGCGCCGAGATTCGACGAGGAGGCCTTGAGCGCGAAATACAGCTCGGCGAGCGGTTGTGTGCCGTGGTCGACGATCACGTGGTCGACGTGGCGAACGCTGCGATGATCGGAGTGGTCGCTTCCGACGTCAACGCACAGTGCTCCCGCCTCCGGATGCACGCGCAGCACCCGTTGGTTGATCGAGATACGAGTGTCGGTTTCGTTGAATGCTCGGGCGTACGGCACATGATTCATGCCGCCGACCTCGATACCGAACATCCGCTCCGGTGTGACGATTTCCAAGTCTGCGCCGGAGCGAGCGATCATCTCGGCTGCCGACAGCGCCGAGTGGGTGCCGTTGTCGTCGTAGAACATGACGCGGCCGGTCGGAGTGACGTCTCCGCCGAGGACGTCCCAGCTCGTCGCGACGTGTTCCTCCCCCGCTTCGAGTTCGGGGAGCTGTGGCAAACCGCCCGTTGCGACGATGACGACGTCGGGCGTCAGTGACTCGACCAGTTCCTCGTCGGCAAAGGTGTCGTACCGGACCTCCACGCCGAGGCGTTCGAGTTCTGAGACTCGCCAGTCGATGATGCCGACCAGGTCGGTCCGTCGCGGGTTACGCGCCGCGAGTCGGATCTGCCCACCCGCCCGGGGCATGACCTCGATGACGATCACGTCATGGCCTCGCTCTCCGGCGACCCGGGCTGCTTCCAGCCCGGCCGGCCCGGCACCGACGACCACGATTCGCCGCTTCCGCGCGGCGACGGGAACGTCGTGAGGCATGGTGGCTTCGCGACTGGTTGCTGCGTTGTGGAGACAGAGCGCTTCACCGGCTTCGTAGATGCGGTCAAGGCAGTATGTGGCGCCGACGCATGGGCGGATTCGGTCTTCGCGACCTTCGATGATCTTGTTGACCAGGTGCGGGTCAGCGATCTGTGCTCGGGTCATGCCCACCAGGTCGAGCTTTCCTTCGAGGATCGCGTGGCGCGCTGTCGCGACGTCGTCGATCTTGGCAGCGTGGAGGACGGGGAGGTCGGGCGCGGCGCGCACCATGCCGGCGAAGTCGAGCATCGGAGCTGCTGGCATGCCGTGGATCGGGATGACGTCGGTGAGTTCCACGTCGTTGTGAATCGAGCCTTTCGCGACGTTGATGAAGTCGATGAGGCCTGCTGTTTCAATCCGCCTGAGAATCTCCAGGCCTTCGTCGGTGTCGAAGCCTCCGGGCACCGACTCTTCGACGAACATCCGAAGGCCGACCACGAACTCCGGACCGACTCGGTCTCGAACCGCCTCCAACACCATCCACGGAAAGCGGAGACGGTTGTCGATGTTCCCGCCCCATGCGTCGCTGCGGCGGTTCGTTCCGGGCGACCACCACGCATCGAAGAGGTGGCCGTATGACTGGAGTTCGATTCCGTCCATTCCGCCGGCTTGCATCCGCTCCGCGGCGTCGGCGTACTTCTTGACGATGCGCTCGATGTCCCAATCTTCGGCCTCTTTGGGAATCGATCGGTGCGCGGGTTCGCGGATCGGCGACGGCGCCAGCACCGGCAGCCAATCGCCCCCAGACCATCCGGTGCGCCGCCCGAGATGCGTGATCTGGATCATCGCGACTGCACCGTGTTCGTGGATGCCTTCGGTCAGACGCTTGATCCACGGCACGATGCGATCGTCGTAGGCGTGCAGGTTACCGAACGACGGTGGACTGTCTTCGGCGACCACGGCAGAACCGGCGGTCATGGTCATCGCCACGCCACCTTTCGCCTTTTCTTCGTGGTAGAGCCTGTAGCGATCGGTCGGCATGCCGGCTTCGGCATATGCGGGCTCGTGGGACGACGAGAAGATCCGGTTCCGCAAGGTGAGGTGCTTGAGCCGGAACGTTTGCAAGAGCGGGTCGGTCATTCGATCGAAGTCTCCCATGCAGCCGGCGAGCAAACGTCAGACATCGAATGTCTGGCCGAACCTGCGGGGCGTGTAGCCGGTGACGTTGCGGAACGAATGCGTGTAGTGAGATTGGTCGGCGAACGACAGGAGGTAGTCCTGACGAAACGAGTGCTGGACGCGCAAGACCTTCAGCAGATCATGCGGTGAGAAACCAATGGTCTCTTTCAGCGTGCGCTGCAGTTGGCGCGTCGAGAGCGCAGCGACGTCAGCCATGTCCGCCACGCTGGCGATGTCGTCGATATTGCGCAGAATCGCGGCTGTCACCGGGTTGGCGGCCACGAACCCGTCCTCGCGGAGACGCTCGACGAAGGCGGTCAGCACCTCCTGCTTGTGGTCGAAGTCGAGATCGACGAGTTGAGCGTTGATTTCGATGAGCGGGAGGTCACCCGCGTATGCATCGCCCACGTAGTGATCGACGGACTGTTCGGGGTCACCGCGCCACGCGCCTGGAAAGAACTGGATCCCCACGAAGTGGAACGACCTCCCGAGGTCGAGGGTGGTGTGGGTCGTGTGCAGCGCCGTGACGCCGGCGATCTGTGGGTCCTGCTGGTTGAACAGGATGTTGACGCAGGCATCTGGCATCGCGTGCAGCGTGAAGTCCTCGGCGAGGTCGCGCTCGGTCTTCATCTGCCAGTAGCAGTGCACGAGGTCCGCGAGGTCAGAGGGCGCTGAAACCTCTTGGTACAGCACGCCCTCGACGGACTTCTCGACAGCGTCCTTCACCGGGTCGTACATCGGCTTCGATCGTAGAGCGCCGGAGACGAGTCCGTCTCGCTGCCTTGATCAGTCAGCGGTGCTGGCGACGCTCACAGGGAGCAGCGCGGCGTGCGCCACTGCAATCAGGCCTTCGATCGAACCGGCTCGCGGGTCGACGCCGGCCGTGCACTGCGCAATCGTCAGCGCCAGGACGAGCTTCTCGAGCCCGCGCGCCATGACGTCGGGGACGATGTCGGCGCGCACGCTGGCGTTGCGCTGGCCGCGCCGCAGTCCGTCGGCCATGGCTGCCTCGATCCGCAACACCACCGAGGAATCGATCAGGCGGTGCAGCGTGTCGCCCTCGTGGTTGGCGAGGACACGGTGAGCGAGCGGCCGATGCCCCACCTCGTCTTGGAACCGGAGGACGTATCGGGCGAACCAATCGACGAACGAGTCGAGTTCGGGTCCGGCTTCGACGGCGTCGAGGATGCTGTTGATCTCTTCGATCACGGCCGCATCGAACAGCGCTTGTTTGTTTGCGTAGTACCGATAGACCGCGGCCTGCTTGACGCCGCAGGAGCGCGCGATCTGCGAGACCGATGCGTCGCGATAGCCGACGGTGCCGAACTGCTCGATTGCAGTGTCGAGGAGCTGTTGGCGCATGAGCTCGCCTCGAGACCCGAGTGTTCCGCCGCTCGCTGCGTTCTCCATGGACACGGACTGTAGTCCGGAATCTTCGACTTGACAATGAAACAATAAAAGGTATTGAATCATCACCGGGCCGAACGGTCCGTTGAAACATGGGGGTAGTGACGTGGGGAAACGAACACCGATGAGCGCCAAGCGTGTGGTGTCGATGTGTCTGAGCATTGCGATGTTGGCAACGCTCACCGGAGTCTCGCCAGCGGCGGCGCAGGTCGCCCAGGAGGCACAGATCTACAAGGGCGACCCACCGACCGGGTTCGATCGCTTCGGCAACGAATGGTGGTCGGGCCAGGAGTGGTCGGCGATCATCGGCTCCAACCCGACCGGTACCGGAGGCATCGACTTCCCACCAGTGCGTGAAGAGGTCGAAATCGACACCAAGAACTGTCGACCACGCCCCGCGACCGAAGCCTCGGAACCCCCGCGGGCCGAGGAGGCCGAGCCCCCGAGTGCCGGAGAGTCGGACGGGCCGCGACGAAGCGAAGACCCTCAGCGCCGTGGACGCCGCCTTCGCATCGACTTGGACGAACTGCCGATGTGTCCCGCGTTCCCTCCTCCCCCGCCGTGCCAAGACGATCTTCCCGTCGGTTCTGCCACGACGCCGACCTCGGTGACGAACGACGTCATGGCCGTCGAGCCGACACACGGTTCCTACATTCCTGATGACCTGTCGGCGTACCCCCTCTCGACGTCGTCGAATGCGTTCAACAACGGGGCGTACAGCGGGTTCGCCCGGATCGCCCGGATCACGGGCACGCCCGAAGGCACCATCGGCGTGCTCGCGATGCACTTCCACATCGAGCTCCCGGCAGGCGTCGACGCTTCGGATCTGGACGTCGGCATCACGGCCATGCTTCCCGACGGGACGGTCGTCCCGTACCCGGCGTCGCTGTTCAACCTGTTCTGCTACTCAGACCAAGCGGGCGTCGCCCCCAACTCGGTGTATGCAGCGGGTCCCGGCATCGTGATCGTGGACGGCGAAGAAGTCGCACCGTTCATCACGTTCAACGCCGAGCTCTTCGGAGCACCCAACCAGGTGATCGCTGCGGACACCACAACGGTCTACCTCGGCAACGCGCCGGTCCCCCAGGGCGCCGTGGTGACCAACGCAATCGGCGCTGCCATCACTCAGGACGGTCTCGACGGCGCAGAAACCGGGTTGCGCGACGAGTTGCGCGACTGGGCCGAAGACGCCGTGGAGACGGCGATCGACGGCAGCAACGACCTCGACGTGCTCGACGTCAACATTCCGATGAGTCTCAACCTCACCTGGGTCAACACCATCGGCCCGTCGGGCGGGCTGAGAGTCAACATCACGTCCACGAACCCGTCGGTCGAGGTCGCTCGAAACAACTGTGAAGGCGAAGTGTCGTGGAACTCGTTGAGTCTCACCGCCGACTTCGCTGTCGGTGTCGCAGGCGGCAACCTCACGTTGGCGATCGCAAGTGGGTCGCTGGTGACATCGGGACTCGACGTCGATCTCGAAAGCGGATTCTGCTCGTTCGGACTGTGGTCTTGGGCGATCGAGAACGCGATCGAGAATCGACTCGCCATCATTTCGGCGATCGTGTCGTTCCTCATCGCCAACCCGGGCGTTCAAGCTTCGATCACCACCACACTGATGGGCCTGCTCGCTCCGATCTCGCTCGGCGGACTGCTCGGTGGCGCAATCGGTCTGGCATCGACGGTGACCATCACGTCCGCCGTTGTTCAGAATGGCGGCCTCGAGCTTCAAGCGGACGCTTCGTTCGCGCCGAACGGACCCGCAAACGGGCCGAACCTCACAGCGTCGGTCTCACATGGGCCACCGCCCAACATCAACTTCTTGACCTCGCTCCGAACGGTCGAGACGACCGGTCAGCAGTTTGGCGCTGCCGCATGGCTCTCACCGGATCTGCTCAATCAACTGGTCGCTTCGGTGGTCGAAGAGGGAGCGTTCAACCGTGTCGACACTCAGGGCGCAGCAACGGCGGGTGAACTCTTCCTGACGGGCAACTGCGGCCTGGTCGACACTGATGCCGTGTTCGTCGATGTCGACGCCACGACCGCTCCGTGGCTGAGCGAGAATCCCAATGCCGGCGGATCGAGCGGGATCACCACGTCGCACTTGCTCACCATCACCGACTTGCGCCTGACGTTCCGGGTTGCCAATACGAGCTGCGGTAACGGTGGCGTGGTCGGCGAGTTGTCGGTCAACGTCAACGAATTGGGCTTCGAGCTCACCGGTAACGGCACGAACCAGAGCTTGGGCTTCGGTATCCAGATGCACCCGGCGTGCCCCGATGATCCCGTGGCGTGTCCGATCACGACCGCAACGGTGTCCAATCCGCTGCCGGCTCTGCCGTTCCTTCCCGGAGCGAACCAGGTCGCTGGAGCAACGGTGATCGAAGCCGGGTTGAACGACCTGGTCGGCAGCTTCGGTGCATCGGTGGCGATGCCGGGTTCCCAGGTTGGGCTCGACATCATCCCGATGGCGCAGAACATTCAGCCAGGAACGGTCGATGCGTACTTCAAGATTCTTCCTGAGGCGAAGGTCAACTCGTTCTCCGGATGGGAGACCACCGGCGCCGGCATCTGGCTCGACCCAGGTTCGACGATCGACCTGACGTACAGCCTCTCGGCCTCCACGAACATGCCGGGACCCCTGACGTACACGTGGCACGGATCACCGGGATCGAACGGCCAGGTGACCACGACATCAGGTTCGGCAACCGTCAATCTGACCGGAGTGCCGGTACCCGACCCGCTGCCGGCGACGTACGGCAACCCTGGCTTCTACCTGCAGGTGACCGACCAGTGGGGGCGCTACGCCTCCAAGAGCTGGGAGGACGACATCTTCAGCGGCGACTGGCTCTGACGGCGGCGGTGCGACGAGGACGCATGCCGACCCTCCCGCCGATGCCCGCGACTACGGGCAGACCGGGCGTGGGGGCGGCGGTGGCGGTCCGACGGGGTCGCACGGATCCCACGGCGGCGGTGGCGGCGGCGGAGGGGGCGGAATGTACCCATCCGGGCCGGCGCCGATGAACAGCGTCACCTGGTAGTGGGCGTGATCGCCGACGAAGTCGAGGAGGTACGACGTCGGGATGATGCCATCGTCGTTGTAGGCCGTCGGGAAAGCTCCGCCGGTGATGCCATCGGGCAGGTTGGTGAATGCGC
>CALICC010000369.1 GCA_938049325.1 uncultured Ilumatobacter sp.
CCGTTGCTCACCGACTCGACCCAGTAGTCCTCGATCGTGTCCTCGAAGTCGTCAGTGCCGTCGGGATTGTCTTCGGTGACGTTGGCGGCAAGCCACTGGAAATCAGCTCCCGCGTACGGCTCAGCCGGGAAGTAGCAATCGTCGGCGTCGTCGGTTCCGACGGGCGCCCCATCGCCATCGAGGTCGAAACAGCCACCACGTTGCATGCGGATCAACTCGTCGACGCCTTCGTCGAACTCGTGGTTCCCGACGCCTGACACGTCGAGACCCATCTCGTTGAGGGACTCGACTGACGGCTCGTCGTGGAACAGACCCGAGAAGAACGGGGACCCGCCGATGAGGTCGCCGGCGGCGACGGTCAACGATGAATCAGCAGTTGTCGCGTCACGCAGCTCGGTGAGCTTGGCGGAGAGGTACTCGCCGCCACCTTTGTCGCGACCGAACGTCGCCGTGTCGCTCTCCACATGGCCGTGGTAGTCGTTGAAGGCGAGAATCTGGACGACGGTTGGCGCAGGTGGCGCCCCCGCCGACGCAATGGGCACGTTGACGGCGGCCGAGCTCGCAGCGAGGGCACCCGTGCAGGCGACCCCCGCGAACACTGCTCGGCGCGTCGCACGCGAGTGGACAGGAGCGGATCGTGACATGATTTCCTCCGGCGGTTTTCGAGCGGCGGTGTGGCCTCCCGACGACGTCGGTCTAGCAGACCAACCCAGCGCGATGTTCCGCGGGTCGGCACACTTCTTCTGCTGTTCTTGTGCGACTCGCCGCGCACACTCCCGACTCCTTCAGGACTCCGCGCGGTTACTGCGACACGGTGCGTGGACAATCGCCGCGCAGGTTCACACCGGCCGGCGCGTCGCGTTTTCGGCGCGGCCGAAATTCTCGTAGTGTCGAGTGCAGTCGCCGCCAGATGCCCGCATGTCTGGCGCTCGGCCACATTCGATGCGCGGGACGATCCGGAGGAAATCATGTTGAAGCGAGCTCTTGCGTGGGGGTGTGCAGCTGTTATGGCGATCGGCACAGCTGCCATCGCCGAATCACCGGTGAGCGCCGAAAGCCCGAGACGCGGGAGCCTGCCGCGCATCTCGGTATCCGATGCCACGGCCAACGAGGCCGACGGCGTCCTGTCGTTCGAAGTGTCACTCGACAAGACCAGCGACTACGACGTCAGTGCTGTGTACGTGACCCGGAACGGGTCGGCAAAGCGCTGGCGGGACTACGTGTGGACCGTTGCCGTCGCCACGATTCCGGCTGGCGAGACCACGACGACGATCGACGTCGACATCATCGACGACGATCGCGAAGAAGCCACCGAGACCATGAAGCTGCGCTTCAAGTACGCATTCGGCGCGCGCCGTGGTGACCGTCTCGGCACGGGCACCATCACCGACAACGACGGACCGCTCAACGTCAACTTGATCCACATCAACGACCACCACTCACACCTGGGTGAAGAAGACGGCGACCTCGATCTCGGCACCAGCGTGGGCGAGTTCGAGCACACGCTTGGTGGCTTCCCCCGAGTGGTGACCAAGATCAACGAGCTCGATGCAGCGCTCGAGAACTCCGTGAAGATCCATGCCGGCGACGCGATCACCGGCACGCTCTTCTACAGCTTGTTCAGCGGCGAGGCCGATGCTGCGCTGATGAACCAGGTGTGCTTCGACATGTTCGCGCTCGGCAACCACGAGTTCGACGATGGCGACGCCGCCCTCGCTGGCTTCATCGGGGAGCTCAACAGCGACCCGAGCGTCTGTGAGACTCCCGTCATCGCGGCCAACGTCGTTCCCGAAGTCGGGACACCACTGCAACCGACCGCCGATGCGAGCCTGATCCAGCCGTACGTCATCAAGGAGTTCGATGGCCAGAAGGTTGCCTTCGTCGGTATCGACATCGCCCAGAAGACGCAGGTGTCGTCGTCACCACTCGAGACGACCCAGTTCCTCGACGAGGTCGAAACCGCCCAGGCGAGCGTCGATGAACTCGCCGCGATGGGCATCGACAATGTCGTGCTCGTCACGCACTACCAGTACGAGAACGACCTCGCGCTGGCGAGCCAAGTGACCGGCATCGACGCGATCGTCGGCGGCGACAGCCACAGTCTGCTCGGCGACTACGGTCCGCTCGGTCTCAACACCTCGGGTGACTACCCGACGATCACCACCAACGCCGACGGCGACACCGTGTGTGTCGTGCAGGCGTGGCAGTACAGCTACCTGGTCGGCGAGCTCAACTTGACCTTCGACGACGGCAAGATCACCGAGTGCGGTGGCAATCCACACCTGCTCGTCGACGAGCCGTTCGTGATCGAGGTCGACGACGAAGATGTCGTGCTCGAAGGCGACCAGCGCCAGGAAGTCCTCGACGCAATCGAGGCCAGCCCCATCGTGGATCTGGTGAGTCCTGACGCAGCGACGTCAGCACTGCTCGAGACGTTCTCCGAGCAAGTCGACGTGTTGGCCGGTCAGGTCATCGGCTCGGCGACCGAGGACCTGTGCCTCGAGCGCATTCCGGGCCAAGGCCGCTCGTCCATCTGTGCCATCGACGAAGTGTCGGCAAGCGGCGCAGTGTCGAACGTGAACGGCGGGTTCATCCAGCAGATCGTCACCGACGCATTCGCCTCCCGGGCATTCCGCGCCGACTTCGCGCTGCAGAACGCCGGCGGCGTCCGCGAAGACATCGCGGCCGGCGACGTCACGATCGCTGACGCATTCAACCTGTTGCCATTCTCCAACACGTTGGTCGAGCTCGAGCTGAGCGGCGCCGAGGTGGCGCTCGTTCTCGAGCAGGCCGTCTCCAACTTCATCGAAGAGGGTGGCTCGACCGGTTCGTATCCGTACGCATCCGGTCTGCGCTGGGACGTCGACCTGACGCAGCCGAACGGCAGTCGCTTCTCGAATCTGGAGGTGAAGCAGGACGATGGCACCTGGAGCGCACTCGACCCGGCGGCGACCTACGTCGTGGCGACGAACAGCTTCATCGCCAGCGGACGTGACGGCTACCTCGCCTTCGGCGTGGCATTCGACGAAGGTCGTGTGGTCGACACGTTCATCGACTACGCGCAAGGCTTCATCGACTACCTCGAGCAGGACGCCGGTGGGGTGCTGACCGTGCCCGATCCGTCGGACTTCTCGACGCAGAGCATCATCCAGGCACCATGACTCGTCGTCGCCCGCTCGATCGCTGATCGAACGGAGCGCTCGACCTGACAGGAGACGATGGCCACTCGGTGTGATCACCGGGTGGCCATCGCCGCGTCTGGGCGTGGGATGGTGACCTGCGACCACGGGAATGAGCTGAGCTCAGCGCCGTGCTGCGATACCCTTCGCGTGTCATGGCCGCCCTGCAACGCGTCCCGGCTCAGACATCGGCTCGGCCATTCCCGAAGCCCGTCGAGCGAGTGGTCTCACTCTTTTCACGCCCGCTCAGCTGGCTGTGGGCACGCGGGTTTCGGATGCTCGGTGCGCTCGACGCGCTCGCACTCTTTGGCTTGATGGTCGCCATCAGCTTCGTGCGCTTCGGGTTCTCGTTCGATTGGAACACCTACCCGCTCTCGCACTACTTCGTCGGGTTCAGCATCGCAACGGCGATCCACGTCACGGTCAACTACTTCGCAGGCTTGTACGAACGCGAACCGCGGCTCGGTCGTCGATCGTGGCTTCCCAAAGCGATCCTCGCAACTGCAGTCGGCGTCGCAGTCCAAGGGCTCGCGTTCGTGCTGCTCGATCGGTTCCTGATGCCCCGACTCAACCTCGCCGCGTTTCTCGCCCTTGCGTCATTCGTGCTGCTCTTCAACCGCGACGTCGCACGTCGCCTCACCGTGCGTCGAGTCGGCCCCTCGCGTGTCGTGCTGGTGGGCGACCTCGACACCATGGACCGGACCGCAGCCCACCTCGCCGCCAGCGACCGGGACGCGCTCGTTGCCGGACGCGTCCAGGAACCGCACCTCCTCGCTGAGGAGGTCATCGCAACCGGCGCCACCGACGTACTGCTCCTCGACGTCACGGCGTTCGGTTCGGTCTATCCCGAACCGCTGAACTCACTCGAATTGGCTGGCGTCGGCTTCTTGCAGCGGGTCAGCGCCCGAGAGACGCTCCTCGGTCTTCGGTCGGTGCGCGAGATCGGTGGGATGCCATTCGTGTCGCTGCGTTCGCACACCGTCCCGACACACAACGTCAAACTGAAGCGCATCTTCGATGTCCTGGTCACCGTCGCCTTCGCCCCGCTGTGGCTCCCGATGATCGCTCTGCTCGCGCTCTACGTTCGCATCACGGCCGGTGCCCCCGTGCTGTTCCGCCAAGAGCGGGTGGGTCGAGACGGCGCGACGTTCCAGTGCGTCAAGTTCCGCACGATGATCGTCGAAGCCGAAGAAGACGGTCGAGCCCGCCTCGCAACCCTCGACGACGACCGCATCATCCGCCCACTGAAGTGGATGCGCGAGATGCGTGCTGATGAACTCCCTCAGCTGTGGAACGTGTTGCGGGGCGAGATGTCACTCGTGGGCCCGCGGCCCGAACGCCCCGAGCTCGTTGCAGAAATCAAGCGACGGGTGCCCGGATACGTGCGACGCAACGAGCTTCCACCAGGGCTCACCGGCCTCGCCCAGGTGCAGGGTCGCTACGGCACCGACGCCGAATTCAAGCTCGGCTACGACATTCAATACCTCGTCAACTGGTCGCTGATCACCGACATCCAGCTCTTGCTCCGCACCGTGTGGGTCGTGCTCTCGCGTCGTGTCTGACACCGCTTCGGCAATGACAGCGAGGTCGTGGCGCGACCTACCCGGATGGCCAGACGTCGACGTGGTCATGCCGATTCTCAACGAGGCCGAACACCTCGAGGCTGCCGTGGCCTCGGTGCGCGCTCAGGCCTATCCCGGCCGCCTGCACATCATTCTCAGCGTCGGGCCGAGTATCGATGGCACCGAGGAGGTGGCGTCGCGCCAGGCCGAATCCACCGACGACGTGACCGTGGTCGCCAACCCGACCGGAAAGACGCCGAGCGCGTTGAACCTCGCGATCCGAGCGGGTTCGGCACCGGTGGTCGTCCGCGTCGACGGACACAGCCAGCTCTCTGCCGGCTACGTCCGGCGCGCGGTTCAGATCTTGCGCGAGACCGGCGCCTCCAACGTCGGCGGCATCCAGCGGCCGGAGCCGACGACACCATTCGAACAGGTGGTTGCCGACGCAACGACCTCGATGCTCGGAACCGGCGGAGCGTCGTACCGACTCGGTACCGAGGCACGCGCCGTCGACACCGTGTACCTCGGCGTGTTCGACCGCGCCGCGCTCGAAGCAGTCGGGCTGTACGACGAATCGCTGATCCGCAACCAGGACTACGAACTCAACATCCGACTCCGCAACGCCGGAGGGATCGTGTGGTTCGACCCGACACTCTCGGTCGGCTACACGCCCCGGTCGTCGTGGCCGCGGCTCGCCCGTCAGTACTACGAGTACGGGTGGTGGAAATCGGTCGTCATGCGCAAGCACCCGCGGTCGGTGCGCCTGCGTCAGGTGATTCCTCCAGTCGCGGTGTTCGGCGTCGGGGTCGGCACAGCTCTGGGCCTGCGATGGCGTCCAGCGTTCCTTGCGCCGGTCGCGTACCTGGCAGCGCTCGCCGCATCGGTGCGTGCAACAGCACGACCTGCGCCAACGGCTGCCGCGCTCGCAGTGATCCACACCACGTGGGCGGTGGGTCTACTCCGCGGGTTCGTGGGCTCGGCCGACTGAACGCCCATTCACGGGGTCGACCGCCACTCGTCGATCAGCGCAACAACGCCAGGGTCACCAACCGCCGAGTCGCGCACGAACAACACGTTGTACTGGAAGCGGGACTGGGCGTCTCTGGCCACGGGCCGAAGGCCTGCATCACGCATGGCCCGCACGACGTCGACGTCGAGCCAAACCTGGCCGTCCCAGTTGATCCGAGACTCGACTTCCACGAGCACCAGATCGCACGACGCCAGCACCGACTCCGCGCCACCGAATACTTGGTCCGTCGCACCCTCGACATCGACCCACATGGCACCGCGTTCGAACGGCCGGTCACCGAAGAACGAATCGAGCCGAACCGCGCTCACGGTGACGTAGTCGTAGCCCGGCGCATGACCCGGCCGATGAAGCAGCGACCCCTGGCCGTCGGGAATCGGAGTCCCGTCGGCGTGGCGACGAACCATGAAGGTGACCGCCTCGTCACGCGCCGCGAGCGCGAGGTGGCGGTACTCCACGTCGAGCTGATCGAAGCCACTCGAGAATCGGGCGAAGGTGTACGGGTTCGCCTCGAACGCGACGACCCGCTCGATTCCGACCTCCTCGGCAGCCCGTCGGGATGCCGACGCCTCCTTCGCCCCCGCCTCGATGAACACGTCGGCGCGACGCACAGCGCACAGCGCGAAGAACAGGTTCACCAAGTCATCGACCGTCTGGCGACGCTCAGCCACGTTGGGCTGCTGCACCACCAACGCCAGATCGACGAACCGTCCAACGACGTGCGGCAATGGTCGCACATCTCTCCGACGAATCGCCCACAGCGCCGAGCGACGGATCGGTCTCATCGACAACGCCACCGCCGCGACACGGATGAGTCGCCGACGAACGCGCGCAGGAAGACTCGACTGATGTTGCGCCATCGATCAGCCCGCCGACCGCTTCAACGAACGACGCGCCGTGGCCAGCACTTCGAGCGGACCGCCCCGACCCCATGCTCGCTTGACCGCCGATGTCAACGGCACCCGGCTGTTCCTGTCGGGCGTGCACGCGGCGAGCTGCTCCGACCACGTCCGCCAGCGATCGGCGAAGTCGGGGGTCAGCTGCTCCGGCGCCAGCAACCAGTCACGCGTGCCACCGCTCGACGCGCTGATGCAATCGACCGGCTGAAAGCTCGGGACGTCGTTCAGCTCGTAGTACACGTAGCCAAGCTCGTCGACCACGGCGGCGATCTCGGCGGCGAAGTCTCGGCCCGCTCGACCGGGCAGCACCTCGACAACGATTCTCGGGCGGCACTGGCGCAGTGTTTCGATCGCTCCTGAGAGCACGGCAGCTTCATGTGTCTCCACATCGATCTTGATGATGTCAGGCGGTGTCTGTCCGCCAGCAACCACATCGTCGAGACGGCGCGTGACCACCGTGACGCTCTCCTGGGAGTCCCGGAAGCCCTCGGTGAGCGAGTGCGAGGCGTCCGAGATCGGCGACAGATGCAGTTCGGCCGATCCGGACACGCCAGAGAGCGCAATGCGTTCGACACGAACATCGAGGCCATTCGCACCAACGATCAGCTCGGCGACATCGGCCGTCGACGGAGCGGGCTCGAACGCGATCACCTCTGCCGGCTCGAACATCGACGCACACAACGCCGAGTACAGGGCGACGTTCGCGCCGATGTCGTAGAAGACGAAACCGGGGTTCGCCGCATCGAACAACGCCAGGAGGGTCGCAGCCGTCGACGGCTCATACGACGCCAGACCAGTTCTGCGCAGTTGGCGCTGGATCATCGTCGACGATGGATCGACGATGTCGAGCCGGTCGGCTCGGCCAGACGAAGGAAGGGGAATGCGGTACGTCATGTCAGCGATCGACGACCGTGTCGTCGGGAACGGGCGATGTGCGGGCGAGGAATGACTCCGTCGAAACGTTCCACGTGTTGCTCGCATGTCGAACCTGGGTGAAGTTGAACCGATCAGCGGAATACGTGGAGATCCCGCGACGGTGACAACGGGCGAGGAAGGCACGATCCTCACCGATCGACACATCGTCGAACCGCTGATCGCCGACCCGGTCACGATCGATCACGAGGGTGCCGCCCGCCAGGGTTCCGGAGTATGAGAACTCGTGACCGGGGAACCGTACGACGAGTTGGTCTCGTTCGACCAAATGCGCGTAGTACGAGTGTTTTCCAACCACTCCCGCCCCTGCGTAGGAGTGCGCCCGAAGCGCATCGGGGATGAAGTTCGCACCGTAGAGGTCATCGTCGTCGAACTTCGCGACGAACCGCGCATCGGTGCGCTCCATCGCCCGATTGAGCGCACCGCCGAGCGACGTACCGCTCGGCGGGTGATCGACAGCCACGTGAGACATCGGAGCGAAGGCCCGCTCGACCACAGCGATGTCGAACTCGTCGGAGTTCGCGACGAACACCACCTCGACTCGGCTGTGGCTCTGACGCTGGATGTTCGCGACCACCGCATCGAGGTACTCGGGCCGCATCGAGACACACACGATGGCGACCCGCTCGTCGGGCACCGGGTGAGCGGCGCGGTATCGATCGTGGCCCGCAGTGGTGGCGGCGTTCCACTCCCCCGCGTTGCGCCGATCCGGGCGTCCGAGGCTCGCCAACGCCGAGGTTGCCGAACCTGTGCGGGTCACACGGCGTCGAATGTCGGCACCGACCCTCCAGGCGCGACCGCGAGCGGTTGCCAACATCAACGATTCCACGGCAGCGTCATGAGCGTTCCCAGGGAGCAACGATGGGAAACTGCTCGGCGAAGAACGAAGCGAGGCGTTGCTCGCGCGCAGCGTCAGAACCCATGGCTGCGCTCGTCTCGTTGATACAGAACGTGTCCAGGTCGCCGCCAAACCGAATCCGATCGAGGTGCCAATCGAGCCGTCCCGACTCCACGTGCACGTACTCGGTGGCGATGTCGCCGAACACGGCCCTGCGGGTTGCGATCGCCAGGTGCTGCCCGAACGACGCCGCCGTGCTGACGTCGGTCGACGAGCGGAACCGGCTCAGCTGCGTTCGCTGCACGATCTCAGCGAAGTCACGTTCCATGTCGAAGCACACACTCTTCAGGAGGGGATACGGCGAGTGATACGGCTTGTCGGTGACGACCCGACCGAATCGCTCGGCGAGCAGTTCGCGACCGCGACGAGCTCCGGTGTCGACGGCAAGCGTCTGGTCGTCTTCGATTCCCGGCGGACGAGCGCCGCTCGAGAAAACCCGAGCCAAACCGTTCGGCGTGAAGAAGAGTTCGGGGCGAACGGAGCGGCCCACGAACATGTCGTCGTTGAAGTAGATGAATTGCTCGGCCAGACCCTCGATGCGGTGCAGCGCGGCCTCGATCGCGTGCGAGTTGAAGGTCGGGAGCGCCTCGGCTGGGAGGATGTCGCCGTGGTCGACGATTCTGACCCGGTCGTCAGCGTCGGCGAGCCAGTCGGGACGTTGCCCTGCCGTGACGATCCAGATCGTGCGGACCCACCCGCAGTTCGCCCAGACCGAGCGCAACGAGTACAGCAACTCGTCGCGGCTGCGATAGCGCGCCGGGTCGAGCGCCGTGTCGTCGAGTTGTCGGCCTTCGGCTTGAGCGGTTGCTCGAAACGACTCCAGCCACTCGGGGTCGGCCCCGTCGACCCACGTGTAGACGATGTCGATCGGGTCTGCGACGGTCTCGAAGTTCGCGCCAACCGGAAACGCCGTGTTGCCGGGGTACGGACGCCCATCGATCGTCTCGACCGTCGACGGGCAACGCTGATCGAACCGTTCGTGCCCGCGTGTGCCGACCTTTTCGAGTTGACCAGAGGTGCCAATGCTCCAGAATGTCAACTCCGTCCCCTGGCCGTTGCCGACCGCATGGGCGCCCCACGAATGAGCTCGGAACACAACCCATGACCGCGCTCGACGCACGTGACGGCTCGAGCCGACCGTGGCCAGTGGTTCGACACCGCGGCGACTGCCGTCTTCCCACTCGAGAAACCATCCAGCGCTCCCGAGTTCTGCGAGCGCGTCGAGCGCTCTCCCACGGTCCACGAGCCGAAGCCCAAAGCTGAGCCCGTCACCTCGACGGCTGGTCACGAAGTGATCGATGCTCGCTCGATCGAGCTGTGCGGTGACCTCGGTTGCGACGAAGTGACCGAGCTCGTGCATCGACCGGTCGAGGTCGCCGGCGGTCACCAGCCGTCTCCCCCCGAGTCGGCCGATCGGCGATGACTCGGAGCCTTGCCCGAGAACCGGGAGTCGACGTGCAGAGGCTTCGGCCGTGGTGGTCGACGCACGGAGTGCTGCGGTGCGCCGAACGAGATCCAGCACGGGCGGCGGCAGTCGACGATCGACTCGATAGCGCTGCACCAGCCCACGCAGTCGCCGCAGCTTCGATCGCATCGCAGCGATGCTAACGGCGCACCGTCACACGATGGGCGGACGCCGCAGCGCTGTCAACCGGGCCACGCCGCGCCAACTGATCGGCCGGCGTCGAACCGGCATCCTCCAGCCGCTCCGCCATCCCTGCACGTAGCGCTGACGGCACTCACCTCGGGGTGCGCGTCTCGCCCCGAGGATCAACCACAGCCCAACGTGGAGACCGGCAACAGGCCACGGCAACGTACGCCTGGCGACCAGTACCCGGTTCCTCCCCGTCAGTTCCCACCCGTCGGCGTGTCGCTCGATCGTTGTCCGCGGATGGAACACCTCGACATCGGCCAGGTACGTGATCTTCCAACCGGCGTCGACGAGACGCCAGCTCAGCTCGACCTCCTCGTGGCCATAGAACAACTCACCGAAGTAGCCGCCAACTGCGTCGTAGGCCTCGCGGCGAACCGCACACGCCCCACCGAGGAAGAACGCCACATCGCCCGAGCGTCCGGGATCCTTGCCGCCGAGTCGTGGAACGTGGCGCCTCGCTGTCTCGCCGTCTTCGTCCACCAGCCGGAGCGCGACCGCGCCGAGCTGAGGGTCCCGCTCGAACGCGTCGAGGATCGCTGACGTCGAACCGCGCATCACTGCGTCGTCATCAAGAAACCCGACGATTGGCGTCTCCAACTCGGCCAGGCCGCGATCGCGGCCGGCAGGTACCCCGACATTTTCGGCCAGGTGCACCACCGAAAGGTTGTCTGCCATCTCGTTGCCCGCGGTGCCTGCCGGGGCTCCGTTCGCAACCACGACCACCTGCGGATCCACGTCGCCGGACGCCAGCGAGTCGATCGCTGCGGCAAGTTCGGCGGGACGGCGACCGGTGGTGAGAATCACCCATCCCATGTCCAACAAGTGAGCAATGGCCACGTGCGGACGATACTTGCGTTCTGCCGACGCCAATCGCCACCAACCCTGGGGCCGTGCTCGTTACAGTGATGCCCGATGCCTGGAACCGCCCAACTGGGACAGAGCGAACTTCGCGATGCACACGAGTCAGCGCGACTCATTCCGTACCTTCGCGAGGTCTGGGCTCGCCGTGGCTACATCTGGTACGTCTCTCTCAATGAGCTGCGAACTCGGCAGATCACGAATGTCCTCGGCAACCTCTGGCACCTGCTCAATCCACTCCTGACGATCGGCGTTTACTACATCATCTTCGGGCTGCTCTTGAAGGTCACTCGGGGCACCGAGAACTTCTTGCTCTTCTTGACCGTCGGCCTGTTCGTGTTCCAGTTCACGCAGAAGGCCACCATCGACGGCGCCCGCTCCATCGTCAGCAACACCAGCCTCCTCAAAGGCGTGAAGTTCCCGCGAGCGATCCTCCCGATCACGGCCACCGTGACCGAGTTCGTCGCGTCTCTGACGACCTACTTGATGATGTTCGTCATCTTGCTCATCGGTGGCGAGTCACCGCGTTGGACGTGGCTGTTGTTCCCGTTGGTGATCATCTTGCAGACGGTCTTCAATCTCGGTACCTCGATGGTCGCGGCGCGAATGACCACCCACTTTCGCGACACCACGCAGATACTCCCGTTCGTGTTCCGTCTGCTGCTCTACGGTTCGGGCGTCATCTACAGCGTCGACGCCTACGTCGAAGACAACCCCGGAGCGGAACTGCTCTTCACCTTGAATCCGATGTATTGCCTCATCACGATGGCGCGTTGGACGATCTTCGGATCGAACGTGGACGCACCAATTGACCCGGCCGTCATCGTGTCAGGGATCGTGTGGTCGGTTGGATCTGCTGTTCTCGGATTCCTCTGGTTCCGTGCTGCCGAGGAAAGATATGCCCGTGACTGAGCTCAGCGCTCCCACCGGCGCACCCGAGATCGCTCCGGCACCCATCAGCGTCGCGATCGACTCAGTCGACGTGAAGTATCGCGTGTTCGAAGAACGGTACTTCTCGATGCGCGACCTCGTCAGCGGCGGCTTCAAGATGCGTCGGTCGACCGACATCCACGCCGTCCAGAATCTGTCGCTCGACATCACAACCGGAGAGGCCGTTGGCATCGTCGGTTCGAACGGCTCAGGCAAGTCGTCGCTGCTCCGGGCGATCGCAGGTCTTCAATCGATCCAGTCGGGGTCGATCAAGGTCCGGGGGCAAGCTCAGCTGCTCGGCGTGAACGCCGCCCTCAAACCGCTGCTCTCCGGCTATCGCAACATCATGCTCGGTGGCCTCGCCATGGGGCTCGACCGCGAAGAGATCGAAGCCGAGATGGACAACATCGTTGAGTTCTCCGGCCTCGGCAACGCCATGAATCGACCGATGAACACGTATTCGTCGGGCATGGCCGCGCGTCTGGCGTTCTCGATCGCCACCATCCGCGTTCCGGACATCTTGCTCATCGACGAAGCACTGGCGGTCGGCGACAAGGACTTCCGTGAGAAGAGCTTGCAGCGCATCAGTGACATCCGTGCGCAGGCGGGCACCGTCATCATGGTGACCCACAGCCTCGGCGAGATTCGGGCGTCGTGCACGCGTGCCGTGTGGTTGGAGAAGGGCGTGCTCCGTGCGGATGGCGCCGTCGACGACGTCTTGAACTCCTACGAGGAGTGACCTGCGAGCGAGGCGCTAGCCACCTCGTTCTCATGCGTCGATCGCACCTGTTCGTTGCCGAGGCGAGGTGCGTCCCAGGCCACTATGGTCGGCCGCATGACCGCGACATCCTCACTCGACGGAACCGTGCTCGTGACCGGCGGTGCCGGCTACATCGGATCGCACACCGTTCGTTCGCTTCGCGAAGCCGGCCGTGACGTCGTCGTACTCGATTCGTTGGAGCTCGGACGCCGAGAGGCCGTGATCGATGCACCCCTCGTCGTCGGCGATATTGCAGACCGTGATCTCGTGGTCGCCACATGCAATGAACACGGCGTCACGCAACTCGTTCACTTCGCCGCGTACAAGGCAGTTGGCGAGTCGATGGAGCAGCCAGCCAAGTACTGGCGCAACAACGTCGCTGGCTCCGTCGAGTTGTACGAGGCAGCCATGGCTGCCGGAGTCCAAGACGTCGTGTTTTCGTCGTCGTGTTCGGTGAACGGCACCCCCGAGATCACACCCGTGACCGAGACTGCGCCGATTCACCCTGAGAGCGTGTACGCGGAGTCCAAGGCAATGGTCGAGCGGATCCTGTACTGGTACGGCCAGACATCGGGACTCAACTCGGTGGCGCTGCGCTATTTCAATGCCGCAGGAGCGAGCTTCGACGCCCGGATCGGCGAGGATTGGGCCTATTCGCAGAACCTCGTGCCACTGGCGATGAAGGCCGTGCTGCTGAAGGATCGTGAGCTGAGCGTGTTCGGCAACGACTACGACACGCCGGATGGCACCTGCATCCGCGACTACATCCACGTCGCCGACCTCGCCGACGCTCACGTGAAATCGCTCGACTACCTCGGTCGCGGCGGAGCGTCAACGGCGGTCAACGTCGGAACCGGCATCGGGTCGTCAGTGCTCGACGTGCTCAACGCGACAGCTGCAGCTGCAGGTGAACCGGTGCCGTACAGCATTGCGCCACGGCGTGACGGCGACCCGGTCACCACGTACGCCGACCCTCGTTTCGCGGAGGAAACCATCGGCTGGACGGCGCAATACGGGCTGACCGAGATCATCGACTCCGCGTTTGCATGGCACAAGAGTCAGGTCGACCTCGGTCGCTGACCGAGCGATCTCCGATTGACATCGCCGATGTCGGCGCGGCGTCGTGTTGGTCACCCGACGGCTGACGTCGCCTGCCGGGCCCGCGTTCATTGCAGGGATGACGCGTGCGAGACCTGTCAGGTGGACGAGCTTGGGTGATGTTGCACCGACCGCATGCGGTCGAGCCAGCCGAGCAGCACCGCAATCGCTCGAGGGTCATGGCGCAGCCGATGACCGGCGCCTGGCAGCAAGCTCAGCTCAGCAGCACCGTGCGCATTGACCAGTTGCCGAGCGTCTGACACCGGCACGCTGTCGTCGTCGTCACCGTGCATCACCAACATCGGCCTCGGTGCAAACCGTCGAGCGGACGCGACAGGACGAAAGCGGCGGAACTCGCGTGCCCACTCGTCGACCGACGCCGGAAACTTCCGGTCGTGAATCGCACCGATCTCACGGGCGTGCTCGAGCAGACGCCGCGGGTGCTGCGCCCAGTCGTCGAAATCCGCACGCGGACTCAAGAGCCCGACGGCCGACACTCGGGGATCGTCAGCTCCGACACACACGGCGATCGAGCCGCCTGTGTTCGTACCAAGGAGAATGACACCCTTCGGTTCGCTGACCGACATGAGGTGGGTGATCGCCGCCCGAAGGTCATCGACCCAGCCCTGCAGCGAGAAGTCGCCCTCGCTGCGGCCGCAGCCGCGAAAGTTGAAGGTCATCGTGACGCAGCCGAGTTCACTGGCGGCTCGATCCATCAGCTGAGGAAACGTTCCGCCCGATCGCTCGGCGTCGAGCTGCCCGATGGGAAATCCGTGGCACAGGATGACCCCCGGCCCGACACTCACTTCACCGGGCGGCCGACTGATGTGACATGCCAATTCATGGCCGTGTGAGGCGAACGTGGAGTCCATCACTGACATCGACGCTGACCTCGACTTTGACCCTGGGCTCGGTGTGACCGAACTACGCGCGGGGCTTCCGATGGCGGCGGGTCTTGCCGGGCGTAGCAAGCGTGTACCCGCGGTTGCGAGCCTCGACGACCGTGTCGGGACCGAAGGTCAGGCCGACGCCCTCGTCTGCGATCTCGTTGATCGTGTCGTCGTCGTCCCATGTGGTGAGGTCGTAGACGAGTTGCGTTCGCTTGTCTCCGATGAAGCGGAAACCCTCGAATTTGGGGTGGTGATCCATCACACCGTCCAACTTAGCTGGACCCGCTCGTAACGCGACTGTTGCCGCGGCGCTCATGCATTGCGACAGAGGTCGACGGCGACGTCGAATCCGAAGTCGTCGCGCAGTCCGAGTGGAGAGCACGACCCAGTCGACGCATCTCCCAACTCCGCGAGCCCACGCGCGACCCACTCGGTCACCACGGCGGCCGCATCGCTCTCGACATGGGTGAAGTCGACGAAGCGGCGGTCGCCCAACGCCCGCGGCATCAGCATCACATCCACGCCGAGCCGTTCACCGAGCGAACGAATGCTGGAGCTGACCACATTGGCGTCGGCGTCCCCGCCGGGAAGCTGGTCGCGGAAACGATTCGGCAGCGGCAGTTCGACGAGCACAACCTCGACTCCGGACGCTTGCAGCGTCTCGATCGTTGTCGCGATCGCGTCGACGTCGGCGTCATCGATCCCAAAGCCGTCGAGGCGGGTCCGGGTGATCGCGCGACGTTCTGCCCCGACATCCACGCCGAAGTCAACCCGCTCACCGTCGGGCCCGGTGGTCGCTCGCGCCTGATCGAACCGGCGGTCGCGAGCGTCAGCGTCGGTCCCGAACAGCGCGGTCGGACTGCGCAAGATGCGCCGCGACTCGACGAGTTGCGACACCGAACCAACCCGTCGGTCGACCTCGGCCAACAGTCCCCCGCGCGTTTCCACCGCTGACCGGTACGCCACGAGTTGGTCGTCGCCATAGGCGGTCGAGAAGTCGAGTGGCGAGAGCCCCCAAACGATCAGATCGGGGTCGAGCCGCGGCACGACTTCATCGACCAGCCACGGCCCCATCACCGTCGGCACGGCGCCGGCCAACGACGCGTTGAACGACGACCGACCACTGTCGTCGACGCGTTCGAAGACCGACGGGACGAACGCTTGTCCGGCCGACGACGTGCCCGCGAAGACCACCTCCGCCCGGCGGTCATCGGCGTCCATCGCCTCGATGCGCAGCTGCGCGCCCGCGTCGATCCACCGGATCTCCGGCACGGCAGCGGGGACGACGACACGAGCGGCGATCTCTGCGAGAACGACGATGGCAACGAATGCACCGAGCCATCGGCTCAGCCCGCGCCGACGCGCGCCCAACTGGATGCGGCCGTCGTGGGCGGTATCGAGTCGCGACGGTGCCATCAGAACTGGAAGTAGATGAACGGACTCGGGCTTCCGCCCGAGAAGACGACGATGGACACCACCACAAGACCTGCGAGCGCGCCGCTCATGATCGGCGACGCAGACGACGCCACCGCACTCCCATCATGAGGTGCATCCGGACCCGACTCACGATCGTCGATTCGACGTTGCGCGAGGTCGACACCGAGCGTCGCTGCAACCAAGACCAACACGGTGAAGATCCCCGGCCAGGGCGTCGAGCCCGACAGCGGCGCCGCCAGCGACTGGAGAACGTCAACGGCATCGCCAAACGAAACCGCGCGGAAGAAGACCATCGACAGACACCACATCGAGAACGTCGCCACGATGGCCGGAATGTGCATCACGGCGACGGGGTCGTCGGTGGTGCGCGCCCGGCGGACCACGCGGTGCACAGCCAGTGCAAGACCGTGCATCGCTCCCCAGATCACGAAGTTCCAGGACGCGCCGTGCCACAGCCCTCCGAGAAGCATCGTGATCATCAAGTTGCGGATCGTCGCCACGGTGCCATTTCGGTTGCCGCCAAGCGGGATGTACAGGTAGTCGCGCAACCAGTCCGACAGGCTGATGTGCCAGCGCCGCCAGAACTCGGTGATGTTGCGCGACAGGTAGGGCTGACGGAAGTTGACCATCAGGTCGATGCCGAACAGCTCCGATACACCTCGAGCGATGTCGGTGTAGCCCGAGAAGTCGCCGTACAGCTGGATCGCGAAGCCGACGACGCCGGCAGCAACGGCAATGCCGGAGTGCGCGCTCGGATCGCTGAAGATCTCGTTGACGAACGGCGCGACACCATCGGCGAGCACGATCTTCTTGAACATGCCAGACGCGATGAGCGACAGCGCTCGGTCGAGGTCACGGCCGCGTGGGAAGTGCCGCTGTTCGCTTTCGATGATGCGCGGGAGCAGCCGTTGCGCACGCTCGATCGGGCCGGCCACGAGCTGTGGGAAGTACGCGACGTAGGTCGCGAAGTCGACGAAGCCGGCGGCCGGTTCGATACGGCCTCGGTACACGTCGAAGGTGTAGGAGATCGTCTGAAACGTGTAGAAGCTGATGCCAACGGGCAAGACCAGGCCGAGCGTGGGCCCACTCGCGTCGACACCGAGCGCGGAGAGAGCGTCGGCCGCGCTGGCGACAAAGAAGTCGGCGTACTTGAAGACGCCGAGCACGCCCAGGTTCACGCCGAGGCTGGCGAACAGCCAGCCCTTTCGACCTCGTTCCGACTGCGCCGTGTGCACACGGCGTGCGACGACGAAGTCGACCACGGTCGACAGCGCGATCAACCCGAGGAATCGCCAGTCCCACCACCCGTAGAACACGTAGGACGCCATGAGAAGCACGGCGTTGCGCACCGTGCCGGGAACGCGCCAGTACACGACGAGCACGACGAGCAGGAACACTGCGAAGGTGATCGAGTTGAAGACCATTGGCTCAGTTCGCCTCGAAGTCCTGAACAATGGCGTCGGTGATCAGGTCACGACCCGGACTCCCGAGGTGGGTGAGGTCGACGAACAGCTCATCGGGTGCCGCGTCGGACAAGTCGATGACGCGCCCGCCGATGTCCGACGCGATCGCCCGGTATCTCTCGACGCTCGCGTCGTGACCCGCCCTGCCGTCGGGGTGCAGCGCGGCCATCGCGTCGCTGGTGGGCAACACGACCAACACGACGTCGTGACCGTCGGCGGCGATGCGATCGATCAGCGCTCGTTCCGAGGCGACGCGTCCGGGGCACGCCTCGGCATCGAACACCTGCTGAGTTGTGTTGATCTCGATCTGGACGTCGAACACCGACTGGTCGAACTCCTCGACCAGCAGCGCTCGTCCACGACCGTCGGGGTCGAACACGCCCCGATTCGCATCGAGCAGCACGCCCGAGTACGTCGGTTCCGATCCACCGATCAGGCGCATCGCCTCTGGTGCGTCGGCGACGCTCACGAACGCCTGGCCGCGTAGGTCCTCGGCGCTGTCGACTTTGTCGATCTGAAGCGAGTCGCACGTTCGGAATTCGATCCAGGTGTTGACACCGAGCACGACCGTGGTCGGCGCCAGCGCGGCGAACCCCGCATCGGTGAGCGCTGTGTACCACGGCATCTGAAGGTCGAGCGGCAACGCTCCGAGCGAGGCGTTGTAGAACCCGGCATCGAGGCGCTCGGTGAGGGCGAGCGGGTCGAAGCCGCGCAACGATGTCGACGGACCCATCATCAAGACGTCGATCGGCTCGTCGGTCTGCGCGATGTCGATGAGGTGGACGATCGAGTTCGCGTTGTACCAGAACTCGCTCCCGAACACAGCCGGAAGCGTGCCCGTCAACGCCAGAAACACGTCGTCATTCGCACCGGCCAGACGGCCCGCGGCAGCCATTACCTCGGGGCTCGAGACGGCCGCCTCGGTCTCACCACAGCCGAGCTGCAAGATGAGACGGTTCCGCAACGCGACACCGATCGCGACAGCATCGTCGGAACCGCGCCACCCGTCGAGCGCTGGGTCAGCGGCGACCAACTCGGCAACTCCCACCACCCCGTCGGCCACGCCGAGTGCACGCTGCGCCCAGTCGAGCGGGTACGAGCAGGCACGAGCGAGATTGCCAGCAGCCAACAGTGCCGCATCGAGCCCGTCTCGGCTCGTGCCGGGCGGCATGCGAGCGACGATCTCGTCAGCGGTGGGCAGATCGGTGACGTTGTCGTCAGATGGACACAGCGAGATCTCGATCTCTCGGCCGTATTCGTCGATCACGAACTCGTCGACACATGCTTCATCGACGGACTCGACAACCTCCTCGACCTCGGGCCCGGTCGTCGGAGCAGTGATCGGCCCGGTGATCGGAACATCCGCTACCGCAGTCTCGACGGTGACTTCGACCCTCGCTTCCGGAGCGGAGGTGTCGTTGCCGAGGCGGTCGTCAGGGAGCGAGTCAGGTGACGATGAGCATGCCGCCAGCACGCCGACACACGCGACCCACGCCGCTCGGGCTCGACAACGATGCTCGGCCCCCACCAGCGCAAGGATACATCCGCGACTCGGACGTCATCGGCGACCCGAACCGGACCGAACACGGCGGCCCAGACGCGACGATGCCAGGCCCACAATGGGCCTGGCATCGATCGGACTGTCTTGGGACTGCACTCACCATGACCATTCGACGATTGTCGACGTGGACGCCACCGGGACCATTTGTGGCGATGAGGAACAGCGGGGTTGGCGTGGATTCGCCAGGCCGGTCCAGCCTGTTGACCTAGCGGCCAACCACCTCCAGGGTCCCATTCAAATAACTCTTCATCGTGTGTGGACCACCTCCTCTCTCTGGTGAAACCAACGGTAGTCGCTCCATTCCGTCGGGTCGAAGCGGGTTCCACAATCGCGACCTATCGTGTCGTCGATGCGCCGACCTCGGATCGCCAAACCTGCGCTGCGTGACATCTTTGATCGCCACGAAGGCCGACTGATCCACAAGGTCGACCACTACTTTCCGATCTACGAGCGTCACTTCGAACGCTTCCGCGGCACCGCCCCGACCATCCTCGAGATCGGCGTTGCTCAGGGTGGCTCGGTCGAGATGTGGCATGCGTACTTCGGCCGCGGCACCACCACGGTGGGCCTCGATATCGAGCCGCGTTCGGCAACCTTGGCTCGCCCCGGCCGCCGGAGCCACGTCGTCATCGGTGACCAGGGCGACCCCGATGTGCTGCGCCGCATCGCAGCCGAGCACGGCCCGTTCGACATCATCCTCGACGACGGCAGCCATCGCGCCGAACACCAACTCATCCTGCTCGACACGCTGTGGGATGAGCTCACCGAAGACGGCGTGTTGCTCGTGGAGGATCTCCACACCGATTATTGGCCGAACTACGGCGGGGGGCATCTTCGGCCCGGCACGTTCATCGAGCGGATCAAGCCGCTGCTCGACGACATCAACGCGTTCAACTCGCGCGAAGACAGCTTCCAGCCCACTCGATGGACTTCGACGTTGACCGGTATCCACGTCTACGACAGCGTGGTCGTCCTCGAGCGCGGCAAGCACCAACCGTTCACCACCTCGATGGCGGGGCGGCCGAGCTTCGACACGGTCAACGGATTGCCGGTCAGCGAGGCGATCTCCGACGAACACCAGGCTCGGATGGCCGAGATGAACACGCCAGCGCGCCGGATTCGTCGCGCGGTGCTGAATCCGGGGCTCGTGGTCGATGGCGTGCGGCGGCGCGTTCAGCGACACGGCTGAGCACTCCGAACCGCTACTCGATGACGTCGTCGAGCGGAGCCTGCGGGCCGATCGCTCCAATTGCTTCGAAGTAGCCGAGGTGTGCGGTGACGACGTTGACCGCGTCGACGTCGTCGAGCAGGTCGACTTCGTTGCGGTCGGCTTCGCCGAGGAGGTACGCGGTGAGCCCGTCTTCGGTGACCACGACCGCTTCGTCGATGTCCTGGGGCCGATCGACGACCTGGTCGGGTTGCAGCCCCTGCGAATGCAGCCACTGCATGTGAAACACGAGGAGCTGCTCGACCTCGCCGGGGGTGAGCCGAGCTTGGCTTTCCTCGGGCAGGTGATCGCAGACGAAGTCGGTCGCTTCGTCGAGTCGGTAGACGGCGCGCGGTGCGACCCCGTCGAGACGGTGCGCCTCTCGACCGACCGTGACTGCGGCGATGACGAACACACTCAGCGCTGCCAGCAGTGCGAACAGAACCGTCATGACGTTCATCGACCTCCACGCTACCGACAGCCCGTTCTGGTCCACATGGACACCCGTCGTGCTCGCTCCGTCCCGTTCTGGTCCACCTAGGCGTCGGAAACCGACGCATCCGTGGACCGGAACGGCGGGGGGACCAGAACGTCGGCTGGACAGCTCTTCAGTCGTCAGCCGCCGCAGTGGTAAAATGGCCGAACGCGTCGGACCTCTCGGTGGATCGATGACGAACGAGAATGGCGGAACTCATGAGGCTGAACGCAACAAGGCGGAGCGTTGCCCTGACGTGGATGTTGACCATCGGCACGGTGTTGACATCAGTGGTGGCGTCACCGGTCGCGCAGGCTCTTCCAGGAGTGACGATCGGGGTCAGTGACATCGGGCTCTCGAACATCGCGTGGTCGCGGTTCTCGCCCGACGCGCGATTCGCGACTGCGTCCGATGGGACGTCGAGGTACCACGTCGATCTCGACAGCGAGATCGCGACGCAGGTTCCACTCGCGAACCCATCGATCTTTGACGGCAACTTCGCGTACGGCGTGGAAAACGGTGAGCTCCGCCGAGTCACGATCGCGACGGGCGCCGCGGACACAATCGACCTCCCCGCCGGCCTGCCGTTCGATCTGGCGTCAGTGGATGGCTCGACATCCGATGGGCGATTCATCTTGGTTCGCACACTCGGGTTCGTGAACATGCAGGCGATTGAACATCACGTCCTCTACGACACGCTCACCGACTCGTACGTGACGTCACCGACCGAGGGAATCGACCCGTCGGGTCGGTCGACTCGCAATGCGATCTTGTCGCCTGACGGCGATCACATTCGGTACCAGACGTACGTCGGAGGTCGCAAGGTCGCTGAGGCCGATCTCGTCGTCTCGTCCGGCGAGCGCCGATCGGTGACAGAACCAACCGGTTCCGAACTGGGCGTGTGGTCTGCATCGTTCGATCTCGAGTGGGCGGTTTTCGGGTCGAGCGATGAGATTTTGACCGGCAACGGTTCACCCACTCAGCGGCTCTACCGGCAAGAGCTCGCAACGGGAACGATCACCCAAGTCAACCTCCGCGCCCCATTTCAAGACATCACCGACGTGCAAGCGCTCCCGAATGGTCGAGTCCTCATGCTGGTCCGAACGACAGTCGACGGGTTCGAGAACTACCAGTTGTTCGTGTGGTCGAACCTCGAAAACCCGGCGGTGCAGATCACTCAGTCGGCGGATGGAGATCTGGCGAACGCGACGGTGCAGAACGTCGGGTCGAAGTTCGTGGTCGACCCGGATGGTGAGCGGGTCGCGTTCGCCTCGAGGGCGACCAATCTCGTTCCGGGCACCGTCGACGACGCCACGCGGTTGTACGTCATCAGACTTCCCGCCGTCGACCCGAGTCTTCCTGATCCGGATCCGACTCCACTGATCCGGATGACGTTGCCGCCGGCTGAGGCACCTGTACCCGGTGGACCGGCCGCCGAGGTGGGTCCGGGAGCGCCCGAAGACATCGGTGAGTTGGTCTCGAACGGTCTCCACAACCGCAATACCGCATTGGTATTCGGACCGGGCTCAGTCCCGTTCCATTTCGATTTCCGCTCACGTGAACTCGTGGAGATCGCGATTCCGGCAAGGTTTGTGTCGCGCTCGTCCGTCGTGGGATCGGCCGGAGCGGTGTTGTACAAGCAAACCGTCGCAACCGGCCAGATCGATCGATTCGAACCAGAGTTCCCGACCATTCCAGACGGGCAACCCGGCTTCGCTCAGTGGGGAGTGGTGAGCATCGACGGCGTTGACGATGC
>CALICC010000370.1 GCA_938049325.1 uncultured Ilumatobacter sp.
CAGCACCCCGACCCCCGGACCCGCGAGCTGCTCGCTCTCCAACCGACGACACCTGACGCGACCGGACCCGACCCAAGTCACCGCCCTACCCGAACGACCGGATCGATCCCCGAGACGCACACACAAGACCTCCTGCCGCCAGCACCCCGACCGGCCGACCCCCCCCGACGCGGCCGCCCGAGCCGGCATCGCCGCACCCGCCGCGAACCGCCGGCGCGGGCCGAGCCCGACGGTCAGACCGTCGCGACGACGGCGACGAGGGGTTGACCGGGGATCAGGCGCTCGACGTCGATGTCGTTGTAGCCGGCGGAGCGAAGCTGGCCGACGAGTTCATCCTCGGTCGGCAGTCGGGCTTCGCCGGCCTGGCAGCGGAGGATCAGGTCGAGGTTGGCGGCGCGATACAGGTCCGGGACCCCGGCATCGATCCAGTAGTCATCGGTCGAGTGTCCGAACATCGATCCAGCAGCAACCAGCTTCGGGAACGTCTCTCGTTCGATCGACACACGCTCACCGTCGGCGATGAGGTCCAGAACCGACGGCTCGAACACGTAGGTGCCGGCATTGATTTGGTTGCTCGGTTCGGTGCCGGGAGCGGGCTTCTCGACGAACTCGCGAATCGATCCGTCGTCAGCGAGATCAACCACTCCGAACGCCGACGGGTCGTCGACGCCGATCAGGTGAATCGTCGCCGCAGCGTCACGCGAGCGGTGTGCGTCGACGAGATCGGCGACGTTCAAGTCGGTCATCACGTCGCCGTTGGCGACGACGAACGTGTCGGTGATCCCAGCATCGATTGCGGCGAAGCGGATGGCGCCACCCGTGTCGAGAGGTTCTGGCTCGACGGCGTAGCGCAACGTGACATCACCGCAGCGACCGTCGGGAAACGCTTCGATGAACGGTTCAGGCTTGAATCCCAGTGCCAGCACCACTTCGGTGACGCCGCCGCGAGCGAGGCGGCCGATCAACCGCTCGATCATCGGGAGATGACCGACGGGCAGCATCGGCTTGGGCACGTGGTTCGTCAGCGGCCGCAGACGGGTACCAAAACCTCCGACGAGCACGACGGCCTGCATCAGGTCACTCGGTTTCGGAGTCGGACGTTGGCGGCTCTTCAGCTGCCTCCGTCGTCACCGGCTCGTCGGTCTCAGTGTCGACGGCAGGTCCGGTTTCGGCGTCTTCTGCCGGCACCGAGTCGATCGTGATGTTGCCATCCTCGTCGCGCTCGACGCCGGGGAACAGGTCGACCGCATCTTGCTGAGCCTGGTCGTTCAGACTGTTCGCCTCGAAGCCTGCCGTTGACGGCGGCTTGTCGACGGTGGTGCCGTCAGCGGTGAACGCGATCGAGATGGCCATGGCGTCCATGTCGAGGCGGATTTGGTCGAACCCGGCGATGAACGTCGTGCCGTCGTCGGTATCGGTGATGTTGTTCCAGATCGTCACACTCAGCTGCGCGTCTTCGGTCGTCACGTTGCCATCAGCGTCGGTGATCTCGCAGCTCGTCTCGCCGTTCTCGAAGAGTCCGGTCTCCTGGAATGCGACGGGGAGCTGTGCCCGCTGGTCGTCGGGGAATTGCAGCGTGTCGTCACCCAACTCGACGTCGTACACGTCGAGGAACACACCGAGCTGCGCCCGCCGGCCGATCGACGCAGACGAGAACGGGTGCCAGTGGATCAGGCCGTCGTCGTGGCTATGAATGCCCGAGCGCGCGTACTTGGTGTTGGTCGGGCGACCGTTGGCGTCCTGGTCCTCGCCGTCACCGGACAGCTCCACCCATTGGTCGCAGAGATAGAAGCCGTAGGCGTGGTGCCAGTGATCGTCGATGGTCGGCGCCGACGCATCGGCCGCAGGACGACTCTCGCGGGCGTACACGACAAGGGCAAAGCCGAGGACGAAGATCAGCGCGACGGCGACGGGAAAGAGTGCGCCGCCCTGAAAGCGAACCTTCTGCCCTTTGCCCTTCTGGGCGAGGCGAGCAGCCTTCTTGGTGGATGACGAAGTGGGTGCCACGGACAGCGAGGCTATCGGTCACCCGCTGATTTGGGGGGTCACCTCAGCTCGCGGATGAGACGGTCATACGCCGCACCGACCGCTGCCGGTGACGCGTTTTGCTCCACCCACGCCCGCCCCGCCTCGCCCATGGCGCCTGCCGCTGCCGAATCGTCGAGCAACGTCCGCAGCATGACCACGAATGGTTCGGCCTGATCGGGGTCGACCGACAAGCCGCCACCGGATTCGTCGAGCATCCTTGGAACGGCGGTGCCCGGATCGATCGCAGCGGCAACCGGACGCCCGGCAGCCATGATCGAGTACGTCTTCGAGGGCACCGAGACGCGCCCCAGACCAGCCTTGAGTGGCACGACGTGGATGTCGCCCGTGGCGAGCAACTCGCTCAGCCGGTCGCTTTCGATGTACCCGCGAAACACGACATTGTCGAGATCGCTCGCAGCTTCCTCGAGTGAGGCACGCGCGGCGCCGTCACCGTTGATCAGGAACGTTACGTCCGACAGCTGCTTGGCCGCCTCGATGACCAGGTCGAGCGACTGACTGAAGCCGACGTTGCCGCCATAGAGCACCACGGGGCCGTCGCCGATGCCGTTCTCCTCGCGAAAGCGCGTCATCCGGTCGAGGGGGCGGATCGCGTCCGTGTCGACGAAGTTCGGGATGACGCGCACTCGGTCGTGACGCGACGCCGTCATCTTCTGGCGCACGTTGTCGGCGAGGTCGTCGGACAACACGGTGACGGCGTCGGACACGCGGTAGCTGACTCGCTCGAGCCAGCGGGCGACGCGGATGATCGCGCCGTTCGAGATCGCGCCGGTTTCGATCGCCGCATCGGGAAACACGTCTTGGATGTTGAACACCAGCGGGGCGCGCCGCATGGTTGCGACGACGCGTCCGGTGAGCCCGAGTGTCAGCGGCGGCGACATCGCGATCACCGCGTCAGCACGCCGAAACCATCCGCCCGCACCGAGGGCGAACACGCCTGCAAGCAACGAGTACGCCGCGAAACCGATGGCCCGGCGCACCAAGTTCGTCTTGTCGTCACCCGGAAACGGGTGGACTCGAGTGATCGTGCCCCATCCGGTGGTCTCGCGCCGCACAAGCTTGCCGGTCCAACCGTCCGCGATCGCATGATCGCGGTACCACGGCAACGCGGTGACGACATGCACCCGATGTCCGAGGGCAGCGAGCTCTTCGACGATCCGCGTCATGACGGTGCCGGTCGGCGCGTTGTCGGGCGCGAAGTGCGGACAGATCACGACGACGCCTGAGCTCACGACACTCCTCCTCGTTCGACCGCTCGCCGATACGCCTCGACCACACCCGCGCCGGACGCGGAGGCGGTGAACATCTCGGCACGACCGAGCCCCGCCTGCACCATGGCGTCGCGGTGCGCCGCGACGTGGTCGAGTGCCCCGGCCCACGCATCGACCGTCCGCTCGAGCACCAGCCCGGCATCGCCGACCACCTCACTCAAGGCAGCTTGGTTCGAGCTGATCACCGGCGTTCCCAACGCCATTGCCTCGACCACCGGTGCACCGAATCCTTCGTACTCGCTCGGAAACACCAGCGCCTCGGCCAGTGCGATCAATCCATCACGGTCATCATCGCTGACCCGCCCCGGCCGAACCACGCGACCGCCGAGTCCGAGCCGTTGGATCGCCGCAATGACCTGATCGTCGGCCGCGCCACGACCACCGAGCAGCACGAGCCGAAGGTCGGGGTCGGTCCACTGGGTCGCCATCACGTCGAGCAGGAACTCGTGTCCTTTGTGCGGGTGCGTGATCGCCGGGAACACCAGCACGCGACCGTCGCCCAGCCCGTACTCGCGGCGCAGCTCACCCTCGGAGCGGGCGGTGGCCCCCAAGCTCGGCTCGACCCCGTGGCGCACGACCACGACCTGTTCAGGAGCGACATCGAAGCGTTCGAGCACCGTCGAGCGCACGTAGTCGGTGGGCACGGCGATGACCGTGGCGCGAGCCGCCGAGCGCGGCATCATCGTGCGCAGGTAGCGCAGCTTGAGCGGGCTGATGTACTCCGGGTATGACTCGTACTGCAGGTCGTGGATCGTCAACACGATTGGTTCACCGCCTCTACTCGGTGCCGTGCCCCCACCGTGGTGCACCAGGTCGAACGAACGCGTGCGGCGCGCCAACCACGTGTGCTCGGTCCACACTCTGCGCTTGCGGTCGCGGCCTGACATATCGGGCGTGACGGTCTCGAACAGCGCGGCGACCTCGGGGTGCGCGTCGACGAACGCCGGCACGCAGAAGACCGTCGGCCGGAACTCCGAACTCTGCGCTGCGAGACCGATCAGCTGACGAACGAGGTACTCCTCGGAGCCGCCGACCTCACCAGGTACACACCAGAGCAGATTGACCCCGACGCGCCGAGTCGCCGTCATGACGCCAGCTCGCGATACACATCGAGGGTCGCTCGGGCCGCCCGCTCCCAGGTCAGGTCACCCACGCGTTCACGACCCGCCGCGGCGAGCTCTTCGGGGCGTTCCAATGCCTCGCGCAGCCCGCGGGCGAGGTCGTCGACGTCCGTGGGCTCGATGAGGAGCGCTGCTCCCCCGGCGACCTCTTCGGTCGATGTCCCCCGGCTCGTG